>JBFZEW010000109.1:0-11515 GCA_041306665.1 Spirochaetota bacterium
CTACGTTACAGCTACGTTACAGCTACGTTACAGCTACGTTACAGCTACGTTACAGCTACGTTACAGCTACGTTACAGCTACGTTACAGCTACGTTACAGCTACGTTAAGTATAGTAAATTATGAAAATTTTCAAGCATTTTACATTAATACAGATTAATTATTGAATTTTTAAATAAATTCCCTCTTTCATAAATGTCAGTAAAAAAAGGGGAACCGGCGCAGGAAGGTGACAATATAACTGTACCCCTTTTATATTTCAACAGATAAGAATATGCTGAAATAACGGCTTGGTCCATGCTTTGAACTTTTACTATATTTTTAAAACTGGTGGTTTTAATCATATCAAGAATGATTTCCGAGGTTGAATCATTTTCGAATAAAATCAGCATTTCAATTTTTTTGCATATTGATTCTATAATAATTGAAAGATCGAGATTTTTGCTATTTCCTCCGCCGCAGATTAAAATTGCCGGAAATGAATTCAGACTTTCAAGAGCTAAAAGAACTGACTGCGGCGTTGTAGCTGCTGAATCATTGATAAATAATATTCCATTTTTTTCACGAAGTTTTTCATAGCGGTGAGCAACCCCTTTAAATGAACAGACAGCATGGCCCGCTTTTTCAGGATCAGCGCCAGATAAAATCGAACAGCATAGTGCAGCGGCAATAAGATCCTTAAAATGTTTTTCACTGATACATTCAGGAAGTTCAGAAATGTTTAGAACTTCCATAAATGTAATATCTTTTTTAAAATAGAATTTGTTATTTTTGATAATGATGCCCTGAGGAATCTTTTCCGTATTCAGTGGATTTGAAGAAAAAAAATATTTTTCAGCTTTTGTTTTAACATTACCTATTGTAACTTCATCAAATGGCAGTATGAAAATATCATTTTTATTTTGATTTACAGTTATGGCTTTTTTATCAAAAAAATATTCATCAATTGAATCATAATAATTCATGTGATCATTGAAGAAATTCAGCCAGCAGGCAATATGCGGTGATTTTTCATGCAATGCAAATTCATGCAGCTGCCATGAGGATAGTTCAAGAACTGTAAATAAATCAGAATTCAAACATCGAAGAGGATTAACGCAATTGTTTCCGGCGGCGATTGAGTGAATGCCGCAATAATTTAATATATGCGCGGTAAGTTCTGTTGTAAAAGTTTTGCCTTTTGTCCCGGTTATTCCTATATACGGTTGATTACATAAAATGGAAAATAATCCGGCTGGAGTTTCCACTGGAATTCCATGTTCCAAAGCAGCAGAAATAAATTCATTGTTTCTTTTAATACCTTCATTTTTTATTATTAAATCAGCAGATATGAAATCATTAATGTCATGATATCCGAATCTCAGGTTTTGAATTTTACCGCGATGAATATCCAGTTCGTTTCCAAAATAAGCCTCTGTTAAAAGGTCGGTTACCGTTATTTCAGCGCCTTTATTATGTAAAAATTCGATTGTGCCAGAACCTCCATTTTTTGTGCCGAACCCCATAACTGTGACGTGTTTTCCCCGTAAGTTGAACGATCTATCAATGATTTTCATTAAATTACACCGAAAATTATTGAATCGAAGTCATTTTTAGAAAGATATTCGGGATAGTAATTTTTATACAATTCATATAATTTTCTGCCAAGATAAATATTTTCACCATTATTACACTGATGTTCTCTTTCAGCTGAAAGATTCATATTTTGAAAGTCTGGCGCATAAGAATTGATCCCAAAATGGGGATTGCTGATAAATCTCTGACAAGCGTGAAACTTTCCGTCTGAATTTACAATTATTGATTTTTCGCCGGCCCTGCATTGTAGATCAGGAATATATTCTGCCAAATGAAGTCTGTGATGTCCGCTGATGCGGATAGATTTTCTTTCGGCAACTTCATATGTTTTTTCAAGCAGACTGAATTTCTTATCCTTCGTCATTGGGTATTTTGTCGAACTGCAAAGCGAAACACTGATTGAATTCATTCCAAAATCGGATTTAATGAAATCACATAAATCAGAAAAACCGTCAATGCTTTCCTCGTCAAGAACCATGTTTAAAAAAACGTGGTAGTTGTTTTTTAAAAGAAGATGAATTCCGTTGACTGCTTTTTGAAAAGCGCTCATTCCGTTTTTTAGAACTCTTCTTGAGTCATGAATTTCTAATAATCCATCCATAGATATAATGTGATAAATATTTTTTTTATATTTTAAAGTAACATCAAGACTGCGTTTGTTTATAAGCGTACCGTTTGTGTTAAACACTGTAATGCTGTCTGGAAAAGCAGAAAGAAAAATAGTTGTTAATTTAATAATTAAATCACTGCAGAGATAAGGCTCTCCTCCTATAAATCGTAATTGCGGCTGTTTGGCTTTGGAGTTTTGCATCATATATGATGTATATTGATTAATAAAATCTTTTAGTATTTCAATGAAAAAAACATCAGGCTGCATGTTTTTCTGTTCTGAAGGAATGTAGCAATATCTGCACTGGCAATTGCAATTCATGGTAGGTATTATATAAAGGGAACTTATCATCAGAATCCGCCTCTGCAGTCATACGGTGAAAGTTTTTCCGGAAGCGACGCTTTGCAGAATGAGGTTTTTATCCCTTTTATTGAAAAAAACTTAGAAGCAATTTTGAAAACTTCCAATCTGTAATCAATAGAGGGATGTACGGGCTGATCATTTAAGACTGGATAATATGATACCATTTTATGGTATTCTTGAGCGGAAAGTACTGTTTTAAGTTTCGCTGATATTTCAGATGTAAGTCTTAATGTTTCCATTGTTACGGCGTATGGTTTAATTTCAGCAATAATGTGAAGCAGAGTCTTTAATCTCTCGCCATCTGTTATTCCCGGAATTACAGGATCAATTTTTATTACAGTTCTGATTCCTTCGCTGATAAGAATTTTTATCATTTTGATTCTTTCGAGTATATCATCTGCACCGGGTTCCAGGATTTTTATAACATCATTATCAGCAGTGTTTATTGAAACGGCAACGAAAGCATTTTTAGATTTTTTAATTATATTCATATCTCTCATTACAAGCAGACTGCGCGTTATAATGAAAAAAGGATTATTGAGTTCAACTGCTCCAGTTATTGCTTTTTGAGTACGCAGACTGGTTTCTTCGCGCTTCTGATATGCGTCAGTCCATGGAGAAAAATATACAGGATGACATTCTGGATTATTATATGAAATATATTTTTTAAAATCAATAATACTTTGGTCGACAGCCTGAATTGGTGTTTTTTTGCTGTTGGATATGCAGTAGACGCAATTAAAATCACAGCTTTCAAATAAATCTATTTCAAAATTAACGGGACATTGATTTTCATATTTGGGCATTTAGTTTTCCAAAACAGTAATATGCCAATATGGTATTATAATGGATATTTTAGTAAAGAAAAATATGAAAATAACTGTATTATAAGATTGATAAGACTGAATCAAGTATTTCCGCAGCTTTGAATGTTTCCTTTTTAGCGCAGATATACATTGGCATTAATCTCAATGTATTATTAGCAATTACACTTGTAATAAAATAATTTCGAAGGAGTAAATCATGTATTTCGTTAATATTATATTCAGGAAAAAATTGAATTCCAATTAATAATCCGGTTCCTCTAATCTGCATAATAACAGAAGGATATTTCTCCCTGAGGTAATTTAAATTCTTAAAAAGTTCAGCGGAAATAGAATTAATATGATGCAAATTCTCTTTTGAACTAATATAATCAAGTAAAATCATTGCAGAAGCACACGCAACAGGATTTCCTCCGAAAGTAGATCCGTGGTCATTGATTTTAAGAAAACCTGCCGTATCGTTTTTTGTGATAAGCGCAGACAAAGGAAATCCGCCTCCAAGGCATTTCCCAAGCAGCATTAAATCCGGAATAACATTATAATGCTGATATGAAAACGCACATCCGGTTCTGCCAAGACCTGTTTGAATTTCATCAAAAATCAATAAAAAATTTTTTTCTGTACATAGCTGACGGAGCGAAACTAAAAAACTTTTTTCAGCACAGACAATTCCGCCATCACCGAGTATAGGTTCAATCAGAATAGCACAGGTTTTGGCGGAAATTTTAGTGCTGACATCTTCCAAATTATTAAATTCTGCGGTTATAAATCCCGGAAGCATCGGATTCATTTCATTGGAATATTTCGTCTGATTTGTCGCACTAAGAGCTCCGTATGTTCGACCGTGAAAGGAATTTTTAAAAGTAATAATTTCAGCGTGTTCAGTGGACTGATGAACTCTACCGTGTTTTCTTGCAAGTTTAATTGATAACTCAACAATTTCCGCTCCGCTGTTCGCGAAAAAAATTTTATCACCAAATGAAATTTCCGTAAGTTTTTCGGCGAGTTGAACCTGAGGAATGTTGTAAAAATGATTTCCTGTGTGAATTAAAGATTTCATTTGTCTTTTAGCAGCTTTTAGAATTTGTTTGTTACCGTAACCGAGAGGCTGAACGCCATGACCATTAAAAAAATCAAGATACTTTTTACCGCTAAGATCGATAAGGTGAGTTTTTTTCCCTTTTGTAAAAATTATTTCAGGTCTTTCAATTGTATGACCAATATAATTTTCTCCTAATTTATAAATTTCGGATTCATTTTTAAGCGCCATTATTTTTTCTACTGTTTTTTTTAATATTATTTGCATAATAATCATAATAAAAATTCCGGTTATCAATGGTAATCATTTTTCTGAATCTGAAAAAAAATCCTATTCCTCCGAAAACTCTGACAGCACAGAAATAAATAAGCGCGAGCATGAATTTATTCTCGCGCATGATTTCCAGAAAAAGCAGATCAATATTCTTTCTATTGATTCCGTGATATCCGTAATATTGATAAAGGACATCATGGATGAGAGAAGCATAATAGGTTTTCGGCTTCATTGTTTCAATATTAATGATTCCATCAGGAGTACCGATTGCTGCTAAATCTAGGAAATTGAATTTTGGAGTGCAGCCGTTCCAGGCGTATTTCTTCTTAACAGTAATGATTCCTTTTTTATTAATAGTAAGCCATTCAGATGAAAAATTATAATTTTTAAATTTTGTTTTGGTTGAATAATTTTTTTCTAATTTGAAAATCCAAATTCGTTTTTTTGTGGGTTTTTTAAACCCTTTGCAGATTTCAACTTTTTTCATTTTAACCCTGCAGCATTATTTTAAAGTTTTAAGATATGTTATGTATTTTTTAAAGTCTGAATTGTAATTGTCAGCGAATTCATTTTTTATTGCTGATAAGTCATTGCGGTAGGTGTTAAAACCAGCAAACCATGCGTTGTTCGGATGAAAAGAGTCGTAACCTTTAAATGCGTTTGCGTCATTAAATGAAAGAGTCTTAATTGCCGCAATAATTTCTTTTATCAGCGCGTTTTTCATTGCATTTTTTTCTTCATCACTCATGCAGGAAATAAACGATTTATATAAATTGGATAGTTTTTCAGAACCGTTCATTATATGATCACAAAAAAGTACATCATCTTTATTGCTGTTTAGATATGCAGATAATTCACAAGAGTCAGCGCCGTATTTCCTTTCAATGAAAAGCGCTGAAGCGTTATCTCCGATAAAAGTAGCGATATTTTCATTAAACTGCAGATTATTTTTTAAAAATACTGTACTATGAGTCATTTCATGAAGAATGACATTTGCGAGATCTCCATCGGATCTGTCGAGCATGCCGGAAAAGACCGGATCTTTTATAATTCCAAGTGTTGACCAGGCGGAAGGATTTCTAATATAAACATCATAACCTAATTTTTTAAGACGATTGGATTCTTTTAAAGCATCATCTTTGCTGAAATATCCTTTATAGCTTAATCGTCCGACAAAAGGAAATTTCCACGTATATGGTTCAAGAGAATAGGGCGGGCAGGCTTGAACAAGCCATAGAAGCGGTTTTTCATGCTGATCGTAGACTTTGTGGTAGCTGCCGTTATCAGTAAGGCCGATTTCATTCACGGCAAAGTTTTGAATTTCACGAATAAGTAGAAGCTTTCGCTTTTTTTCCTCAGGGAAATCAGGTTTGGAAAGATAATATTCAAGTTTTTCAGCTTTGACAATGATCTTTGCCTGCCCGAAACCTTGAACGGCAAGGTATTTTATAAGATTATCCGTATATATCAGAACAGGTAGTAGAAATATGAATAATCCGCAAACAACATAATAAATCATTTTATATCTCTTTTTCATGTACTTAGAAATCTCTCTCATTGATGATTCACTAAATATATTATTAAAACAATACATGTTCAACTAATATTTTATAAAAGATAGAATTTCAAAAAAAAGTTAAAACGACTCAATTTTCTTTTAACTTTTTTTTCATAATTCGCGTTATAAGAGCAGGAGGATAAGTATTATGAATAATAATGGAATTCATAAAACATCTGCTAATATGGATGGAGATGTTTTTGATAATATTTCTGATGTTTCGGCAAATTTTAATATTTCAGAAAATACTATTTTTAAAGATTTAATTGGTCTGCTTATAAATGCATCAAAATGTGAATTACCGATAATTCGATTAACTGAATATCAGGATCATTCACCCGAAAGGTGGGAAACTTTTTATTATAGCTTAGATAATGATGAATTGGAGATTTTCAGTAAAGCACGCCAGAAATATAAGATTTCAATTTCTAAGATTGCTTTTATTGCGTTTGTTCTTTTTTGGGAAGAGTTGATTTTTATATATACTGAAAGACTAAGTAAATCAAAAGAAATCTTTTTCTTTAATAGTTATGTTGAATTTTTAGAAAAAAAAAAATATATGAAGAAAAATTTAAAAAAAGAATGAATATTATTAAATTAGAATAAAAAATAATCTATCTGGCAGAAAAAATTATTTCTAAGTATTGACAAAAAACACATATTGTATACAATATACAAATATTATTTTAAGAGGTGACAAAATGGAAACAATAACTACTATTTTAGAAAGACGAAGCGTCAGAAAATATACTGATAAAGAAATTTCGCAAGAGACACTTACCGAGATAATAAAAGCAGGAATGTACGCTCCATCTGCTGGAAATCAGCAGTCATGGGAATTTTTCATCATCACTGATAAAGAAAAAATACGTAAAATCTTGGATTTTCATCCTTACGCTCAAATGGTAACTTCAGCCGGGGCGCTGGTACTTGTTTGCGGTAATTTAAACCGGGAAGTATTTGAAGGATATTGGGTGCAGGATTGTTCTGCTGCAATTCAAAACATGCTTCTCGCGTCGCATGAAATGGGAATCGGAAGCGTGTGGCTTGGTATTCATCCTATGCAGGATAGAATTGATGCTACAAAAAAACTTTTCGAACTTCCTGATGGAATAGAACCATTAAGTATTGTTTCTTTTGGCTATCCAGTTGCAATGAACAATAATGTTCCAGAAAGATTTAATCCCAAGTTTATTCATGTTGATAAATGGTAGTTTTATTACAGAAAAATTGAAGATAAACACTAATAAGATACGGGGAAGCATTGAGAAGTGATGATGCTATCCCCGGGATTTTTTTATGCGCAAGTACTCCAGCCGCAGTCAGGACAGACGACACATCCATCTTTAAAAATTAGCGATGCTCCGCAGGTCTCACAACTTTTTTTACCGGAGATTACTTCTTCTCCATCTTGAATATATTTTTTTAATACTCTCGAAACAACTCTTTCGAAGTCTATGAAATTTGAATCCTTATTCAGCTGATCTATAATAAATTGAAGTGGAGTTCCATGCCGCAATGCCATTGAAATGAATCTTGCGAGTGATGCATCCGGCGAATCATATTTTTTTGTTATGTTTTCAATTATATGTTCTTTGTCTGCTAAATTGTATATAAGATCATATCTTCCAGCTGTAATTTTTTTGACGATACCTTCTGTTCCGTCCGGTATTTTTATGGTTCGTGAATTGTCGTCAATACAGAAAATTTCATATAAACTTCCATTTATAAATCCTGTTATAATAACAAAATTTTTTACATGATTTTCGACTGTGTGGATGTGACACTTTATTGTTTCCGGTCTTTCCGGCGCAAATCTGCGTACTACATTCTTTTTTTCCGATGATTCATTATATTCCAATATTCCTTTCATGCTTCCTTCAGGATTAAATGTCGTAAATCCTTTAACGCCTTTTTTATAAGCATACATGAAAAGATTTTTATATTCATCAAATGTTGTTTTCATTGGGAGGTTTAATGTTTTTGATATTGAGTGGTCGATATATTTCTGCACTTCCGCCTGGAAATCAATCGATTTGTACGGATCAATATACAGTGTCGTTGTAAAATATTCCGGAACAGCGCTGTTATCGCCGAATTTTCTTTTATATTCGAGCCACGCATAATCATATACATTTTCTGTTCTCGTTTCATCATTCACGCCTGTGCGGATTGTGCGTTTATATTCCAGAGAAAAAATCGGTTCAATCCCCGATGAACAGTTTTGTCCAATTGAAAGTGATATTGTCCCTGTCGGCGCAACAGTATTTAATTGAATATTTCTCATTCCCTGCGCAGCAATTTTTTTTCTAATCTCTTCGGGCAGTGTTTTTACAAATTCTGCATCAAGAAATTTTGTGCTGTTAAATTCAGGGAATGAACCTTTTTCTGCCGCAATATCTGAGCTTGCCGAATATGAGTTATCACGCAGCGCTTTTGTAATTTGCCCGGCAATTATAATGGATTCATCACTGCCATATGGTATTTTCAGCATGGCTAGCGCATCCCCAAGACCTGTAAAACCGAGACCTATGCGTCGCCATTTTTTTGAAAAATCTTCTATGCGTTTTAAAGGATATGCTGTTCTGTCCAGAACATTGTCAAGAAAACGAATGGCTGTTTTTACATTTGCGGCAAAATCTGAATAATCAAAATACGCATCATCTTCAAAAGCATTTACAATGAAGCGGGATAAATTCAGCGCGGAAAGACAACATAGTGAATATGAAGGCATTACAATTTCACCGCATGGATTTACTCGGTCGAGTTTAAATGCCCAATACCCGTTATTATATCTTTCAATCTTGTCTGAATTGAAAATTCCGGGTTCATTATGTATAAATGCATTTTTCGCGAGAAGATCATATAAATATTTAGCTTTAACGGTTTTATATATTTTTCCGTTAAAAGTTAAATTCCAGTCTTTGTCATTTTCAACTGCTTCAATAAATTTATCCGAGATTTTAACTGAAATGTTAAACTGCGTCAGTTCTTTGTTTGTTTCGCCTTGTTTTATTGTTATGAATTCTTCAATATCAGGATGTGAAATATCAAGCAGTGCAATATGTGCCGATCGCCTCTGACCGCCGGTCATTATCGTTTTAGCAGATTGGTCGAATATCCGTAGAAATGAAACTACTCCGGATGATTCGCCTCCCATTGAAAGATTGGAACTCTTTGGACGTAGTTTACTTATATCGAAACCGACTCCGCCTCCCATTTTACTGATTAAAGCATCTTATTTCTATGATTCAAATATTCCTTCCATTGAATCTTCAATGTCTATTGTAAAACAGTTATTATAGTTTTTCATTTGGCTTTCCGGCCGAGCATTCGCAAGAATTCTTCCGGCAGGAATTAATTTTCCTGAGCTCATCGCCTCGAAAAATTCAGCTTTAATTTTGTCTTTGTTGATAGTTTCTGCGCTTGAAATTTCTTCAGCTATTTTTTCAAAAACTTCTTCCGTGGATTTCTCTCCGTGAAGCATATATTTGGCTCTGAATATTTCTTCAGATAAAGGCTGAACCCAGTTGAACATTGTAAACCTCATTATTTAGCTGTTAATAGATAAGAGACATAATACATATAGCTGATATTTTTTTTGTTTCTAAAAAAAGTTTGGCTGATGGGTAATTATTATTATCTTGATGGATAATTAATGTTTCGGTGGTATTTTAAACAAGAATTATTTATTCAAATTATTAAAAAGTTTTATTATATTGACTTAGCAGTAAGGTACATGTACAGTTTATTCAGTACAAAAGAGAAGAAACATCTGTTTTCAATGCTTTTAAATCATCGAAAACATGGATAAAATCAGTATTTTAGATTGTAAACAATGTAAGTGAAAGTTTTGTACAAGCATCCTATGATAAATCAGGTAAAATATGATAAATGAAAAAGAGAAAATCAGAGTTTTAAATGAAATTATTGCTGTACTTGATTCAAAAGCTGCTGTTTATAAGGCTGAAAGATTTCACATGCCCGAAGCGAGGGTTTTTACTGAAAAAAAACTTATCATTGATTTAATCAAAGAAGCGGAAGCACTTGCCGGCTCAATGGAGCAGAAACCGGCAGATTTGATTTATGATCTTAACAGATTAAAGAAAAGTTTATGAAAGAATTATAGTTATCTCCGCATGTCTAAATAAATATCTTCCATAAATTCTTTTATTCCCATATTGACATATGCGAGTGTATTTCCAGGAACAAATTTATTAAAACCCATTCCAGTGTCATACTCTATTTCGAATTTTCCCATTCTTTTCCAAACATATTTATTGTTTTCAATGTCATAAATCATACTGGTTGTATTAAAGAAAACATAAGTACCTTTATAGTCAATATATTTAAGCCCCCATGAATCGACTTTAACAATAAATAAAAATGGCTTTGTAATCTTACCATCAAAAGAAGCAATATTTATGATTTTCTCCGCTGAATTGTTGTTTTCGTTTTCGTTAGAATTTGATTGATCAATACTCGGAGGATTTTGGACAGAGTTATTATCTGCAGAATAAGCATTTATTGTTTCAAATCCATTTTCAATTATTTGAAATTCAATTTTCCTGCTAATTTTCAACAATGTTGAATCAATATATTTTAGCATGAGGCTTCGAAGATTTATTTTTGAAAAATCTTCATCAATTCGTTTTTTTCCGAAATTATTAACAGCTAATAAATTATCAGTATAAAAATATCTTTTTTCCAGTATATATTGATGATCTGGAACGGGAGGAATATAAAAATTCCCTTGTAAAATTTCTTTTTTATATTCTTTCTGAAATTTAATATTTTCAGTTTTTGTAGCGCAAGAAAATGTAAGTGTAAGTAAAAGAAAAAATATAAATAAAATTTGGATATTTTTCATGATCGCCTCTGTAGATGATTTATTGATAATAATCAAGTCTGGAAAGATATAATTTTGTCAATATTAAAAAGATTGAATTTCCTTATATTAGTTTAGCTTCAATAAAATATTGTATAATTCTTCTTGACATAGCATAAAATAAAAATTTATTTATTATTTTAATGGAGATTTTATGAAAAAAACACTAATTACCCTAATTATAATTTTGACTTCAATATCAATATTTGCTGATTCAAAACAACAAGTATGCATTGTAAGTCCGATTGTTGAGCAGGAAGTTGTTTCTTCAATTTCAAGAATGGGTGAGCAATTAAATAGAGAAGGATTTGAAGATTATGGAAAAAACATATCTGGATCAGGATTTGTATATATTGGCAACAGTGGAGTTAATTATATTCTTACAAA
>JBFZEW010000110.1:0-6407 GCA_041306665.1 Spirochaetota bacterium
TTACCGGCCACATTAGACCGTTTTCATCGCTATGCTGTTCAATTACTGCGGCAAGCGTGCGCGTTACTCCAATTCCGTAACAGCCCATTATCGGGTGAACTGCTTTGCCGTTCTGATCAAGAACAGTGACATTCATTGCTTCAGTATACTTATATCCCAATTTGAATATGTGACCGACTTCAAGACCTTTCTTGACATACATGGGAGCTGAACAATCAGGACAAAGATCACCTTCAGCTGACGATATAATGTCAGCTTCTTCCGTAATAATAAAATCTTTCCCTGAGTTTACATTTTTATAATGGACATCTTTTTTGTTCGCGCCGGTTATCGCATTAACAGTATTTTTCACATCAAGATCGAAAATTCGGCGGATTTTTTCAAGATTTACAGGTCCGGCAAATCCAACAGGCGCAGCCGTAACTTCTGTAATTGTTCTGTCATCCGCTAAATCAAGATTGGCGCATTTTAAATAGTTTTTTAATTTAACATCGTTCACTTCCCTGTCGCCTGTTACTACAGCCATTACGGGTTTTCCGTCAGCAATGTAAATTATTGATTTTAAAAATGACGACTGGCCGCAGTTGAAAAATTCCGCAAGCTGTTCAATTGTTTTAACATTAGGAGTTGAGACTTCAACCATATCAAGAACTGCTCCTTGATTTTTTACATTGCCGCGTTTGTGCGATGCTCTTTCCTGATTCGCTCTGTAGCCGCATTTATCGCAAAGCAGAAGAGTTTCCTCGCCTACTTCTGACGGTACCATAAATTCCTCCGATGCAGAGCCTCCCATATCGCCTGTATCAGCTTTTACCGGAATAGTTGTAATTCCGCAGCGTTTAAAAATATTTTTATAAGCTTGCGACATTTTATCGTATGATTCATCGAGCCCAGCCTGATCAATGTCAAATGAATATGCATCTTTCATTATGAATTCCTTGCTGCGGATTACTCCAAAACGCGGACTAAATTCATCGCGGAATTTCGTGAAAATCTGGTAAACATTTACAGGAAGTTATTTATATGAACTTACAGTAGAGCGGATCAGGTTCGTGAAGGCTTCTTCATGAGTAGGTCCTAAAGCATATTCCAGATTATTTCTGTCTTTAAGCTGAAACATGATGGGACCCATTTTATCCCAGCGTCCTGATTCTTTCCATAAATCAGCGGATGTAAGTTCAGGCATGAGACATTCCATCGCCCCTGTTTTGTCCATTTCATCGCGTACAATATCAGTAATTTTTTTAATAGCTTTTAAGCCGAATGGAAGATAAGCGTAGGTTCCGGCCGTTTCCTTGCGTATCAAGCCGGCGCGAATCATAAGTTTGTGACTTGTAACAAACGCGTCTGAAGGATCTTCTTTTAGCGTTGGAAGAATATATTTTGATAATTTCATTTCTTTCTCCAAAATTATGTTAATATCTGATTAATCTTCAAACATGCACTTTGTGTCAAGCAAAACAAGTTTGTATTGATGGAAAATTTTTCTATTGAATATTGGTTCCTCACGGAGTAAACGGAAAGAAGTCAAAACATAAAAATATTTAAATCTGAAGATCTTCCATGTTTTTAAAAAGTAAAGGAATATCTGTTTTTATTGTCTCCATAGAATTGTTACATCCACAACATTCGAGCCATGAATCAATCTGTTTCGCATACCTGTCATAATCTTCCATAGAACTGAAGGATAACTGCTTTTAAAATCATCAGGCATTCGACAGGCAGCTTCTCCGATTACTTCGAAACATCTGATAACTGCATATTGTGTTTTAACATCTTTTTGAAAATCATTAAATGTTAAATCAGCAGTGAATTCAACAATATATTCGATTGAAACTTTGATGTCAGTTACATAATCAGAATAATTTCTTTCATAAATATTCACCTCGGATAAAATATGCTTTATTTTCCATCTATATAATATCGTATTTTTATCAACCGTTGTTCATCTTAAATCAGAAAATACAATATTTCGAGATAATTCTGTATAAAATTGAATGTAATTATTTAAATCATGTTTTATAATTTTTATTAATAGCGTAAATTTCTTTTACAATATCTTCCATTTGTGGTTCCATGATGGTAAGATCCTTAATATCATAAAGAGTTACAATTTTATTTATTAAATCCGATGCTTTAATTACATCTCTTCTGAATTTTATTTCAAGTTCTGTTTCATTTTCAATACAAATAAGGTCATCTTCTGAAAGATTTAAAATTTCATTCAGGTTATGATTCTTTTTTGCTGTTATTTCAAATTTCACAGAACGGAATTTACCATAATTATTCTTTAATTCAGTCAAAGAACCATCAAAGATTTTACGTCCGCAGTCAATTGCAATAATTCTGTTACATACTTCTTCAATATCATCAAGATCGTGAGTTGTTAAAATAACTGTAGTATTGTTTTTTGAATTAATATCTTTTATAGCTTTTCTGATTTTTTCTTTCACAACAATATCAACACCGATTGTAGGTTCATCCAGAAAAAGCACCTTGGGATCATGCAGCATTGAAGCAGCAAAGTCAGCGCGCATTTTCTGCCCCAGACTGAGATTTCTTACCGGAGTAAGATAAAATTCTGTCAGATCGAGAATATCTTTAAAATAATCCAGATTCTCATTATACTGCTTTAACGGGATATCGTATATTTTCTGCAGAATGCTGAAAGATTCAGAAACAGGAAGATCCCACCAGAGCTGTGTTCTCTGGCCGAATACAACACCAATCTGTTTCGCGATTTCTTTTCTATGCTTAACAGTTTCGAGTCCGTTTACCTCGCATTTACCTTCAGTCGGAACCAGAATTCCAGTCATCATTTTAATAGTAGTAGACTTCCCTGCGCCGTTAACGCCAATATATCCGACAAGTTCGCCCTTCCCTATTTCAAAATTTATGCTGTCTACGGCTCTGTTTGTAGTATACTCATGTGAAAAAAAACTTTTCACAGCTCCTGAAAATCCCTCATATTTTTTATATGTTTTAAACTCTTTAGTTAAATTATATGCTTTTATCATAAATCCTCATTTTTATTATTTTAGTAATTTTAAAAAAAATAAATCATGTCCCGGTTGCACTGTATCTTTTTAAACCCATGTTCCATATGAAAAATGCCGCTGAGAGCATTACACATGCAATTGCAGGAATAAAAATTATCAGAAAATATGGTGATGAATAATTAATTCCAATTACTTGTGAAATGTGACTGCTGCTTCGCAGAAAATAAACCATGGGAAGATAACTTACGACTGCAAATGGAAGAAGATAAAGCAGAACACTTTTTAAAAGAACACTCTTGTATATATCAAGAGGATATCTTGTAAAATTATTTATCTCATAGGCTACAGTCATTATTTCACCGCTTACAATAGTCCAGAAAGCAATGCTTGCGCACATCATTTTTATTGCGAAAAATATCGCAAGACCAGAAATCAGAAACAGAATGAATACCAGCCATTGTACAAAAGTAAAATCCAATCCCAGAGTTATTTTTGCATAAACAAAAATAACGGCACCTATTATCAATTCGCCAAATCCGTCAAATTGAATGCGTTCCATTACAACATGAGTTATTATATTAATCGGGCGTATAAGATATTGCGAAAAGGAACCATTCTGGATTTTACCCCATCCTACAAGCCAGATGTTATCATTGTACACATGATCAATTCCCTTGACCATTTGTGAAAATCCGTAAAACAACAGAATTTCATTGAATGAATAACCTCCAATTGCACTTACGCGTGTAAACACTGCGAAAATTATAATGAAAAGAGAAACCTGCTGGAGAGCAAGAGCACCCATTCCAAGCATGAAATCCATTCTATATTCAATAAGAAGTTTAATCTGCTGTTTAAAAAATGTAAAATATATTAAAAAAAACCTTCTCATATCAGCCTCCTAAAACCGTAACTTTTTTTAATGCGCGCGACCATGTAAACTGCAGTAACCCGTACATGAAAACAATCCAGAATACCTGCAGAATTAAATGAACCGCAATCTGATTCTGCGGTATAATTCCCGTATATATTCCGGCAGGTGTATATGCCATTGCCTGAAAAGGAAGACAATATGACAGATAACCTAATCCTAAAAAGAAATGCCGTATAACATTTTCTGAAATAAATGAAACCGGTAAAAACACAGTTTCAGATGTTCCAATTTTGAAAAACAGACTTATTGCCATCAGCTGACCTGAAAAAATTGCCAGCATATGCCCTTTAAAAAGTAAAAGTCCCCAAACATTGGTCAGCCAGAATGCTGTCATGCCAAGAAACATTATAAAAAAGAATTTAATAATATAAGCCATCAAGATACTCAGGAAAAATGAAATACCGACAAAAAATGAAACTTTCTGAAATCCGATAAATATGCCGGTAAATAGAACAAGAGGTATCAGATTCATTGCATTTCCTACGGAAAGTCCAAGATGACGGGCGAAATTCATTCCAACGTAATTAACAGGCTTCAGCATTTTCATGATGATATGACCAAGTTTAATATCCTCGGCTACTTCAAAGTCCAGAAAGCATTCAGTAATTCTGGAACAAAGAAGCCCTGCAACAAGATATGAAATGTACTGTTTCAGCGAATAATTATATAGAACTCCATTGTTCGCCTTAAAAATCGCTGTCCAAAGATAATATTCAACTCCAAGAAAAGTAAAATCACCGATGATCCAGACCATTATCCGGAACCGGTAAGTGTACATTACTTTCAGAGAGTTCGAAGTAAAACAGAAATATTTACTGAAAAATTTTTTCAAAATTAACTCCTTACTGTAAAAATAAAAAAAACGGAAAGTCATCTCTTTCCGTTTTGAAAAAAAAAGAGACATGAAATTCATGCCTCCGGATTTTATTTAAATGTATTTATATCTACAAAATTATTAATAAATTCCGGGAGATGAAAAAGCAATTGTATGTTTTGAATTTAAAATAATCATCATTACACGTATTCCACCTCCTAAAAATTTAAATAAATATGGAATTATATATTAACTTTGTCAATACTTTTTTTAAAAATCACTGCCCTTAATTACACTTCGGACGATTTTATGAAACAATAAATATTGCAACGTAATGAAAATTTCATCACAGCTGAGATTAAATCTTCAACAATTAACAATAGATCTCCTTGAACTTTATTGATTACATCTAACTTTGATGAACGAATATTCATCCGTGTTTTCCTGCTTTCCGTTTTTGTCATATTTTTCAATCAGCCAATTGCTGTGAATCGTGAACACACGCGCCCGTTAAACCTTCATTGAAGCTATAGATATATCTGAAATTTTTTAACCGGATGTTGAATCGGTAATTGATAAGATATTCATTTTAAATATTCAGCAAAAACATTCGTGATTATTTTTTTACCGGAAAGGCGGTAAATATTAAAATCAGAATCAAAGCTGATGATTTTTGATATTCTTTCATTTTCAGCAGCTAATACAAGTGTTGCATCAGCAAAGTCCATGGGCAGATCATTATACTTCACGGTTAATTTTATAATCTGCCCAATATCGCTTTGTCTGATATTATGCAGCAAAACACCTTCTCTTTGAACCCAGTTTAAAAATGAAAGCTGTGCGTTTACGTTAAAATCGAGCATGTGAGTTACTTCTGTGAGTACGGCTATTGTAGTTATAAATTTATATTTACTGCCGTGAAGAAAGCGGATAATTTTATTATGATAGAAGTCATCTTTATCAAATAGTGCAATAAGAGGTCCGGAATCAATCAGAATATTATTCAGCACGTATCTTATCTTTAATTAATTTTTTATAATCACGGGAAAGATTCCCTTTACCGCTTCCATATTGACCGAATAAATCACTGCCAAGTTCAAAAGAATTTTTCTGCGATTCACTTTGAGCAATGTATAACTCAAGTGCTTCCTTTATTATGTCGGATTTTGAAATATTTTTAGCATTTGATATTGATATAATTTTGTCTTCAATTTCCTCAGATAATCTTACACTTGCCATATTGACCTCGTATTACAAAATGTAATACTAAATTTTAAAAATGTCAATAAATAAATAAGAAAAAATTAAAATATTATAATGATTTTTCCGGATAATTTTTATAATAATTTAAACTTTTCTTCGAAGTCTGTATCGGAAATATATTCCGGAAAGATTCAGCAGAAGAACAAGTGTAATAAGCACAATCGCTGTTCCATACTGCAGATGCCTTGTTTCCTGAATGTGAGTCCCGGCAGTTGCCATTACATATATGTGATAAGGCAGTGCCATTACTTCATCGAATATTGATGATGGAAGATCCGGTGTCCAGTATGCAGCGGCTGTAAACATGATCGGAGCTGTTTCTCCTGCCGCACGGCCTAAAGAAAGCATTATACCGGTTAAAATTCCGGGCATTGCTGTCGGAATAATTATTCTGGAT
>JBFZEW010000111.1:0-2676 GCA_041306665.1 Spirochaetota bacterium
TTTGGTGATATGACCAGCATCATATCAAACACCGGTGGCGGATACACTTTTTACAAGGACGCCAGATTAAGAAGGCTTATTCGTTACAGATACAATAACATTCCGGCCGATATGAATGGACGTTATTTCTACATTAACGACGGGAAAGAAACATGGTCTCCGTCATGGAAACCGATGATGACCAAACTTGATTCATACGAATGCCGTCATGGACTCGGATACTCAAGAATTACAGGCGAGAAAAACGGAATTAAATGCTCTACTTTATTTTTCATTCCGAAAGATGACGCGTGCGAAATTCATTCACTGACGCTTGAAAATACGTCTAAAGAAAAAAAATCTTTTAAACTTTTTTCATTCATCGAATTCGCGCTGTACAACGCGCTTGACGACATGACTAACTTTCAGCGCAACCTCAATACAGCTGAAGTTGAAGTAAAAGATAACGTGATATATCACAAAACTGAGTACAGAGAAAGACGCGATCACTACACTTTTTACGGAACAGACACAAAGATTGACAGTTTCGAAACTGACCGTGATACGTTTATCGGAAGATACAATACAATAAGCAATCCTGATGCCGTAAAAAAAGACAAATTGTCAAATTCCATCGCGAGCGGATGGTACCCCATTGCGGCTCACGGATTCGACATTGAACTTGCCGCAGGCGAAAAAAAGGAAATCAACTTTGTGCTTGGCTTTATCATTAACAAAGACAGTGAAAAGTGGGAATCTAAAAACGTAATCAATAAAAAACCTGCGCTTGAAATGATTAAAAAATATTCCAAAGGGAAAATCAATGATGAGTTCGCAAAAGTAAAAGCATACTATGACGATCTTTTCTCTGTCTTCCAGGTTAAGTCTAACGATGAGGTACTGGACAGAATCGTCAATACTTGGAACGCTTACCAGACAATGATTACTTTCAATGTTTCTCGAAGCGCGTCAGGATTCGAGTCGGGCATTGGTCGCGGAATGGGATTCAGGGATTCAAACCAGGACTGTATGGGTTCTGTTTCAATGATTTATCCGCGTGTTAAACAGAGAATTATAGACCTCGCGGCAACACAGTTCAGCGACGGATCAGCGTATCATCAGTACCAGCCATTGACAAAAAAAGGAAATGCCGATGTCGGCGGAGGATTTAACGATGATCCGCTTTGGCTTGTAATGGCGGTTAGCGAATACATTAAAGAAACAAACGATTACGCGTTTTTAAACGAAAGAATAACATTTTCCGACAAACCTGAGGCTGATGCCACGCTGTTTGATCACATCACGGCATCGGTTGATTTCACAAGAACTCACATTGGTCCGCATGGACTTCCATTAATCGGAAGAGCCGACTGGAATGACTGTCTTAACCTTAACGCGTTTTCAACTAATCCCGACGAGTCTTTTCAGACTTGCGGAAATATTGACGGTAAAAACGCGGAGTCGACATTCATTGCCGGAATGTATATTAAAGCAGTTCCTGAATTTTTAAAAATGGCAAAAAATTCGGATAAGAAAATTGATTTCACAATGTATGAGAAATCTCTTGAAGTTATGAAAAGCAATCTTGATAAAAACGGCTACGAGGGCGACTGGTTTCTCAGAGCGTATGACGATGCTGGAAACAAACTCGGCTCGGCATCATGCGATGAAGGAAAAATTTTCATTGAACCGCAGGGAATGTGCATCATGGCAGGCGTCGGACTTAATGACGGCCGCGCGATAAAAGCTCTTGACGCCGTAAAAAAATATCTTGGAACTGAACACGGAGTCAAACTTGTAAATCCCGCTTACACTACTTACAGAAAAGAATTGGGAGAAATAACTTCGTATCCTCCCGGCTATAAAGAGAACGCCGGAATATTCACTCACAATAATTCATGGATAATTATCGCCGAAGCAATGGCCGGAAGAGGCAATGAAGCGTTTAATTATTACAAAAGCGTGTCTGGTCCCTACAGAGAGAACATCAGCGAAATTCACAGAATGGAACCGTATGTTTACGCTCAGATGATCGCGAGCAATGATTCACCGCGTCCAGGTGAAGCGAAAAACTCATGGCTTACCGGAGCCGCAAGCTGGTACTACGTCGCTATGACTCAATATATTCTTGGAGTTCGTCCTGACTTTGACGGATTAATCGTTAATCCAGCTCTTCCTGATTCAGTTACTAACGCTTCCATAAAAAGAAAATTCAGAGGCGTTACTTACAGCATTGAAATCACAAGATCAGGCGACAAGAAAGGTCTTTCTTCATTGACAAACGGCGTGGAAATTTCCGGAAACAAAGTTACAAATCCGGGAAGCAACAAAGATGTTAATCTGAAATTTGTTATATAACTCCTCCAAATTTACCCCTTTTCCTTTTATACCTTTCTGCGAAAGCAGAAAGGTATAACTTTTTTAAATCAATTCCCGGCAATGTCAGTATTTTTAATCAGGATTCCTTTCGGTCCTTTATATTTTCCCTGCTGAATAATTTCTTTTGAGAAATATATTTCTTTAAACGCAGTCTTCATTGTGCCGCTGACGGAACCGCCTTTTACCGGCAGCGTTTTACCGTTTTTAAAAAAATAACCGCTGCGGATTTCTCCGGAAAACGCGCCGGAAATTTCATTCGGAGTAAATGTCGAAAATTTCGTGAGATAAAAAGTATTCTCGGAGCGGATCATGGAATCG
>JBFZEW010000112.1:0-10034 GCA_041306665.1 Spirochaetota bacterium
ATAATCTTTCGCGTTAGTCCCATAAATAGGCGCTGTATGTGAGTATTTCTTTCGCGAATTCCCTGTCATTTCGTTTTAATTCGTCTTCAACTTTTAATAAATTAAATAATTCGCTCTTGAGATTATCGGTTATTACTAAGTCGTGTTTCAGTAATTTCCCGTCAAACCAAATCTTTCCTGTTAAGCCGCATTTGCTGAAAACTTCAGTTTTGGAAAATTCATTTTCACCCGATTGAACAAAATTAAGTTTTGATCGGCTATAGATCAATTCACGTAAATGTTTAATTGTTGATTCATTAAGTTTTCGAATTTCTAAAAATTCAGCCAATTCGCAAATTCTCGAGTAAATCTCAAATTGATTCATTTTCAGCTCATCGTCAAAGTTTTCATCCGGGTTGCTTTGGATGTTTTGAGCTATGAAGTTGTCGCCGTATTTTTCACAGAATCCTTCAAAAATTTTTATTACGGCTTCAGTCACATTGACTATGTCGAACTGACAGATATTTACATCTTTGCAGCATTTTTTTAAAAATTTATTCTTACGATGCGGATTGAAAATTTTATTATCTATTCCATGCCGGTTGAACGGGCGGAGTAATCCTTTCATCAGGAGGAATTGAATTAAACAGAAAATTGAGATTACAATTGCAACTTCCAACATCGAAAACTCCCTAATTAATCAATTCTTTCGCTTTTCTTTGTAATTCATTTTTCAAAAAAATTCTTCCGCGCCATGTTATCGCCGGCATCCAATATATTCTGCCTTACTTAATGGCGAAAATCGTTTTTTGTTTTAAGACTATTCTAATACGAAGATAAATGTTTCTTTAATAATATCAAGCATTTTTAAGCAGTGCGCACTGCGTTGAAAACTAAATTACCTGCTATGGCTCATGCGGCTATTTTATTTTATTGCGCTTCATCCTTGAAGAGAGCGGACTTTGTTCCTTCTCCGTCTTGAATTTTGTTTAATTAAATATTTGACAGTATTGTCCGGACAGTTTTAAATATATTTAAATATACCGGAAGGGAATTACATGGCACTTAAAGCGACTATTTTCAAAGCGGATCTTCAGATTAACGACTCTGATAAAAATTACTATAACAGACATTCATTCACAATTGCGCAGCATCCTTCCGAAACTGATGAACGCATGATGATAAGAATTATCGCGTTCGCGATGTTCGCGAGTGATGAACTTAAATTTACAAAGGGACTCAGCGCGGAAGATGAGCCGGAACTGTGGCGGAAGAATCTTACAGATGAGATTGAACTCTGGATTGAATTGGGCCAGCCTGAGGAGAGGCGTGTTAAGAAAGCATGCGGACGGTCGAAACATGTTGTAATTTTCTGCTACGGAAGAACCGGGCAGCCATGGTGGGAGAAGGGCAGAGCAAAGTTAAGTTTAATCCCGAATCTTTCAGTCATTTATCTGGATATTAAAGACCCTGAAACTTTAAAATCAATGGTTGGCAGAACAATGGACCTTCAATTTTCAATTGATTCAGGCGACATTTGGCTTTCAGACGGCAAAAATAATGTTGAAATAAAAATTGAATACTGGATGAAAGCTGATTAAACCGGGGTTTGCTGGTTTAATCAGCATTTGTGCCGACAAGGGAATATCAAAAATTATTTCCAGTTTAAGAGAAATTGTTCAGAGTTATCCAACAGACATTATTGTTCATACACGAAAAATGCATGAGCTTTTTGTGGAAATTGATGGAAGTTTTGTTCAGGAAATTATTAACAATGGAATTATTCTTCAATGAAAATGTTTGAAGAATGGCTTAAAGCTGCAAAAATTGATATAGATAGTGTAGAGTATTTAATTCGTGCTGATCATTTAACTTCAACTGCTGCATTTCACTCGCAACAGGCAATAGAGAAAACATTAAAATCAATTCTTGAATTTAAAGGAAATAGTATTCCCAAAATACATTCATTAAATACATTATTTTAATTATTAGAAATGGAATTCAGGCTAGATGATTATACGATTATTGATGATTTAGATAGTTTATATATTGAAACCCGCTATCCGTCAGGTATGGGTTTGCTGCCATATGGGAAGCCAAGTTTGGAGGATATTCAAATGTTCTATGATTTTGCATGCAAAATATTTAATAGGGCCTGTGAAATGACCAAGGTAGATAGCAATATTTTTATTAAATAAAATTGGATGTTTCATTCTACTTCCCCGGATTCTTCATTATCATTCTGAATAAAGGAGTTATCAGTGACAGCAGCAAGATAAGTATCCAATAATTAGCGCGTATTGGAACTGTTTTAAGGATCATGTTGAAAGCTGGAATGTAGGTTATTGCAAACAGCATGATGATCGTAAATACAAGAAACCACTTCATCATTTTATTCGGATTAACGATTTTTTCAATAAAGTTTCCGTTTCTGACGCTGAAGATGTACAATTGCGGTGAAAGCAGTGTTATCATAAACGCCACAGTACGCGCGGTGTCATTGCTGCCGCCGCTTGCCTCAAAACCTGTGATGTAACCGGCAATTATTGCTGCGCCGAAAATGAATCCGTCAATGAACATGTGAACTTTTTCGCGCAAGGTAACAATTGGTTCTGTTAATTTAACGGGCTGGTTTTTCATAATGTCTTTGTGTCCGCTGTCCATGCTTATCGCGATTCCGGGAACGCCTTCCATTATAACGTTTGACCATAAAAGCTGAGCCGCTATTAAAGGTACATCATATGATTTTCCTGTAATTTGGGCGATAATCGGCATAAGTACAACTGCGGTGACTTTACCCATGTTGTTTGTCAGCAGGAAACGAACAAGTTTTTTAAGGTTCTGATATACAATTCTTCCTTCTTCGACGGCCTTGACTATTGTCGAGAAGTTGTCATCGGTAAGAATAATATCCGCGGCTTCCTGGCTTACCTGTGAACCAGCGCGTCCCATCGCGATTCCGACATCGGCTTTTTTAAGCGCTGGAGCATCGTTGACTCCGTCGCCAGTCATTGCGACAATGTGACCGCTGTTTTTCAGGCTGCTTACAATTCTGAGTTTATCAAGCGGAGAAACGCGCGAGTACACCGTGTAGTTTTCTGCGATAAGATTAAATTTTTCATCGGGAATATGCTCAAGCTCGGAACCTTCAATCGCCTCATTAATGTCGCGGGCAATACCGACCTGTTCAGCGATAGAGTAGCCTGTTTTTTTACTGTCTCCGGTGATCATTACTATTTTAATGTTCGCACCTTTGGCTTCGGCAATGGCATGTTTAACTTCGTCTTTCGGAGGATCATATATTACCGCGCATCCGGTAAAAACAAGATCGTGAAGATTTTTTATATCGGTATTAGTTGTGCCGGATGAAACTGCAAAACCAATGAGACGAAAGCCTTTTTCGGCTTTAATCATTAAATCATGCATAATGTGTTTTTTTAAATCAGCATTGAGTTCTTTCAGATTGTTTACGCTGTTTTCGCTCCACGCGGATGAACAAAGAGAAAGAATTTTTTCCGGAGCTCCTTTGACGTAAATTTTTTTCTTTCCATGCGGATCTGTTATTTCGGCCGCGGAGTACATTGCGTCAGATGAAAAAGGCACTGATGCGCTGATTATGTGATTAGTGAACAAAGATGGTTTGATCCCGTTAAAAATCGAAAATTTTATCAGAGATGTTTCCGTAGGATCGCCCATCTCGCTTGTAATTTTACCGTCAGATTCTTCGACTTGCGCCGATGAACATTTTATTGAAGTCATGCAGATTTCTTCAAGAATTGATTCTTTTCCTTCCGCTCCGAATTTAAAAAGATCAGCGCTTGTGAAAAATTTTCCGCCGAGATATAATTCCTTAACCGTCATGTTATGCTGCGTGATTGTACCTGTTTTATCGGTACAGATGTAATCGACATTGCCTAGCGTTTCCACGGATGAAAGTTTTTTGACAATTATTGAATTTCGGGCAAGGCGCTCGACCGCGAGCGAAAGAGCTATTGTAATCGCGGCAGGAAGCCCTTCTGGAAACATTGCTATCATGATACTGATCGCGATAAGCATTGCCTGGTTTATGCTGACCATGCTGCTGAATATTTGTCTGTTTTCAACCGCCATGACGGCGAAAACAAGAACGGCAGATCCAAGCGCCAGATAGACGAGAAATTTCATTTCTTTATTGAGTTTTTTCTGGAGAGGAGTTTTTTCATTTTCGGCTGCCTGTATGTTCGCGGCGATTTTTCCCATTTCGGTGGAAAGTCCCGTGTTTACGGCAATAGCTCTGCCGATCCCGTTTAAAACTTTGCTTCCGGCAAAAGAAATGTTTTTCATTTCATAGAGGCTGGCGTTTACGGTGTTGACAGGATCAATGAATTTCTTTACAGGTTCGCTTTCACCCGTAAGATGAGCTTCGTCGAGAAGAAGGTCGGTACTTTCAATAATCCGCGCATCAGCGGGAATTATGTCTCCGCTTTCAAAAAGAAGAATGTCGCCGGGAACAATGAACTTGTTCGCGATAAGTTTAATCTCACCGTCACGGATTACGCGAAACTGCGGAGCAAGCATTTTTTCCAGTTCCTCAACCGCTTTTTCGGCTTTTCTGTCCTGAATGAGGCTTACGATTGAATTAATAAATACTACTCCCAGAATGACGAGAGAATCTATGACGTCTCCAATGAACATTGAAAAAATACTTGCAGCAATTAAAATGAGAATCATCGGTTCAATAATAATAGCGGTTATTTTCTTGAAAATTGTCGATTTTTTAGCGGATGCGATTTCATTTAATCCGTATTTAATAATTCTATTTTCAGCTTCACTGTCAGTGATCCCCTGAATTATTGTTCCAAGTTTTTCGAAAGTGAATTCTTTATTTTCAGCTGAAATTTTTTTTAAATCAAGCATCAAAGTCTCCAGTCTGCAACAGTGCCAATTGTAAATTTGAATTAAACATAATTACAGAATTTATTTTACTTTAAATATATTTCAATCATAAAATACCCGTAAATCAGCGTTTTTGCGGCATAAAAAAGGAAGACTTATCTGTCTTCCTTTTTACAATCATTATGTCTTAATTTTATAAAATATTTTTCATTTGATTAAGAAGTTCAGGAACATGCGCGTAATAACTTTCGATTTCAGATTCTGAAATTCCTGTTTTTTCGATCGCGTATTGGCTGAGTTCCTGATATAGTCCGTCTCCGCCGATTCCCACGCCTGCCATTACGCATATTGCATTCGCGATGTGGACGATAGAAACAACTTCACGGTTCGCTTCAGGCGCGAGAGAAGGATTATGGTGAAACTCGACAACATCCTGCAGAACTTCTGGAAACTTCCATTTCATTAAAACTTTTTTGCCGATTTCCTGATGGTTATATCCCATTATTTCGTGTTCAGCTTCATTGAATGAAACCTGTTTTTCGATGACATAATTCAATATGTCTTTGAACGTGTTTGCTACATAGAGCGCAAGAACAGTTTTTCCGACATCATGAATGATGCCGCCTGTGAATACAACATCGGCTGCTGCTTTTTTCTTTTTATCAAGCGCGATTTTTTTCGCGAGCATCGCTACCGCAAGATTATGTTTCCACAGATCACCTTTTGCGAGGTCATAGCCCAATACTGATTTATCAAGCACTTGTTTTGTTGTCGCGACTACGATAATGTCGCGTATTTCTTTAATTCCTAGAGTAACGATCGCCCGGTCGAGCGAAGCGATTTCTTTTCCTTTACTGAAATAAGCGGAATTACATAGTTTCAGAATATTTGCAGTAATTGCCTGATCTTTGGATATTTCGGCGGCAACACTGTTAAAATCTACATTCGGGTCATTAACCATGTTTATAACTTTACTTACAATGTCAGGCATTGAAGGCAGCTGTGTAAGGTTTGTGATTATCTGGTCAAGTCTTTGTTTTATATGTTCATGCATTGCATTTCTCCGCGCTAAATACTATATTTTATAAAAATTCTGCTCAACACCTGCAGCTTTAACTTTTAAATGTCCGTCATTAAGATAAAAATCAATTACTCGACCGACATTTCCGCTGACATCTTCGTTTACAATCGGAATCTGCTTTTCAGCAAGAATTTTTCTTGTCATTTCAATGTTTCTTTCGCCTATCATTCCAAGAGGTGTATCGGATTTGAATTTGAACATTGACGCGCCTCCGGCTATTTTTGCGGTCATGAATTCTTTTTTACATCCCTGCTTTAAAAGCAGATTTATCAGCATTGGTATTGCGGTAATCGCATATTTTTCTTCCTGATCCATAGCTTCCGCGTTTGGAAGAAGTACATGCGCGAGACCGCCAATTTTCTGCTGTCTGTCATAAATACAGATTCCGACGCAGCTTCCAAGAATTGTCCGTAAAATCTGATTTGTTGTTCCCAGTTTAACCTGGGCTACGCCTACATTAACAAGTTCATTGCTCATATTGCCGCTCTTTTTTTAGATTGTTTACTGTTATTAGTAAATCTTAGAAAAAGTGATTTGTCAAGAAAATAGTATTGAAAGGGCGAATTTTTATTGAGACGCAGGCTGATATCGCGTGTGTGTATTTAAGAGTTATGTGAAGCAGTTATTTCATAAATTACTGACAAATATGCATGATATGACCATGTTTCGTAAAAAAGTCAGTTTTTTTTTCATATTTTCAAAAAAAGTTTTAAAATTTTTGCCTCCATTTTCGTTTAAAGTATGAGAACAAAAATGAGGTGGTTTATGCTTTCTAAAACATATTCGTTGGGTATCGCGGGTGTTGATGCTATCGTTGTTGAAGTTGAAGTTGACATCATGAAAGGGCTTCCAGGTTTTTCCATAATCGGACTGCCTGACTCTGTCATTAAGGAATCGAAGGACCGCATACGTACCGCTATTGAAAACAGCGGTTTTGAATTTCCTGCGCGAAGCTTCATCGTGAATCTTGCTCCAGCCGGATTTAAAAAACAGGGAGCGAACTTTGACCTCGCGGTCGCTCTCGCGATTCTGCATGCCACGAATCAGACTGATTTTAATCCCGCCGCCATTCCAATGGTGGGCG
The DNA here is from genome assembly GCA_041306665.1 of Spirochaetota bacterium. Lineage (GTDB taxonomy): Bacteria > Spirochaetota > UBA4802 > UBA4802 > JAFGJZ01 > JAFGJZ01. Next base: position 7,020 of record JBFZEW010000112.1, read on the forward strand.
AGCTGTCTCTTACCGGCGAGGTTCGTCCGGTCCGCGGAGCGATTGCGATGGCAATTACTCTTTTCAGGAGCGGATTTAAAAAACTTATTGTTCCATATGAAAACCGAAATGAAGCATGCGCGATTAACGAAATCGAAATTTATCCCGTAAAAACACTTGAAGACGTTGTGGCGGTATTTGAAGGCCGCTCTGCTTCCTATGTTCCGGACGGTCTTCCCGCCGCGTCAGAAAATATATCAGGCGTTCCTGATTTTTCTGAAGTTTGCGGTCAGCAGAGCGTGAAGCGCGCCGTCGAAATCGCGGCAGCAGGCCATCATAATCTGCTTATGTATGGTCCTCCGGGCGCTGGTAAATCCATGATCGCGAAATGCATTCCGGGAATTCTTCCGCGGCTTTCGCGCGATAAGTCTATTGAAACCACGATGGTTCATTCGATTGGCGGTAAACTCAATTGCGGCGATGGTCTGATTACCATGCCTCCATTTCGCACGCCGCATCATACTGCGAGCGATATCGCGCTTGTCGGAGGCGGGAAAATTCCCGGAGTCGGTGAGATTACTCTCGCTCATAACGGAGTTCTCTTCATGGATGAATTTATTGAGTTTAAAAATAACGTTCTTCAGGCTTTGCGTCAGCCTCTCGAAGATAATCTGATTACCGTGTCAAGAGCTGCAGGTACCGCGAGCTTTCCGGCTAATTTCATGCTTGTCGCTTCCAGTAATCCCTGCCAGTGCGGATTCATGTTCGATGAAGAAGTCGATTGTAAATGCACTCCAATGCAGATAAGAAAATATTTCTCGAAGATCGCCGGCCCAATACTTGACCGTTTTGATATTGAAATTTATGTTCCGAGAGTCGCCTATAAAGAACTTATGGGAAAAGGCAATGGCGAAAACTCTGAATCAATTAAATTAAGGGTTGAAAAAGCGCGTGAAATACAATTACAGCGTTTTTCAGGAAAAAATATTGAAGTAAATTCAAGAATGAGTTCATCCATGACTAAAAAATATTGTCATGTAGATGAAAATAACAGCGCGTTTTTAAGTAATGCCATGAAAAGAATGAACCTTTCACCGCGGAGTTTTTTCAGAATTTTGAAGGTAGCGCGCACAATCGCCGACATTGAAGGCGAAATTGAAGTAAAGAAAGAACATATACTTGAAGCGCTTTCATATAAATCTCTAAACAGGTATTATGATATTTGACGGGAAATGAATGCAGGTTAAAAGATGAAAGTTGAAAGAGAAAAGTGGAAAGTTGAAAGAGAAAAGATGAAAGGTAAAAGTGAAAAGTGAAAAGTCAAAAGTGGAAAGAGAAAAGTGGAAAGAGAAAAGATGAAAGGTAAAAGAGAAAAGTGAAAAGTCAAAAGTTGAAAGTGAAAAGTGGAAAGTTGATGGCGATTACGTTATTATCAACTAACCATTATATAATTCTTGACTAATTTAAAATTTTCCAGTAATTTGTATGAAAAAATGGTGCAGGAATTTTTAATGAAGAAAAACCGTGTTTTTATAGTCGAAGATGAAAAAATTGTCGCATATGATGTTAAAAGCGAACTTGAAAGTCATGGATATGAAATAGCGGGAATTTGCGGTGAAAGCGCTGAAGTCATTAAAATGATTTCATCCAGCAGTCCGGACATTGTACTCATGGATGTTCATCTTGAGGGCGATCGTGACGGTGTTGATTTAGCGGAAATAATTATGCAGCAGTATAACATTCCCGTGATATACGTTACCTCTTATAGTGATGCGGAAACTTTACGCAGAACAAAAGGCACTCATCCCTATGGATATATATTAAAACCTTATGAACACGCGACGATTATATGCACAATTGAGATGGCTCTTTCGCGTCATTTCTATGAAACCAAATATCATGAAAATCAGGCGTTAATTCAGATGGTTTTTAATACAATGTCTTCGGCTATTGTATGCGTCGAAGCAGACGGTAAAATTACATTGTTTAATGATGCGTTTCTGAAACTTTTTTCTATCAGCGGCGATAATGTGACGGGAAGTGTTTTTACGGAATATTTCGAAGCTTATACGGAAAAAGATGGCTCAAAAATTATGGACTTTTTCAAAAAATGCAGCAGCTATGAACTATTCTGCCAGGAAGATATAATTGTTTCTGTTAAAGACAAAAAGATAAATGTGTCAGTCACTATTTCGCAAATATTAGCTCACAATAAATCAGTCAAGAGTTACATAATAATGCTCATTGATATTACGGAAAGAAAAAAAGAAGAAAAAGAAAAAATAAAATCCCAAAAACTTGAATCGCTTTCAATACTTGCAGGCGGAATAGCGCATGATTTTAATAATCTATTAACTTCAATTATCGGTAATATTTCCCTCTTGAAAATCAGCGATTCCCAGAATGTAAATGATCCGGGAAATCTTCTCATGATGAAAGATATTGAAGCCGCCGCGGTGAGGGCTCAGCGTCTCACGCAGCAGCTTTTTACTTTTTCGCGGGGAAGCGCTTCTGTAAAAAAAACTTCCGACATTAAAGATCTTCTCAGCGATGTGGCAAGTTTCGTTTTAAGCGGAAGTAATCTTAAATGCGTGACAACTATCACGGATAAACTATATCCTGTCGAAATTGACGAAGGGCAAATTAGTCAGGTCGTGCAGAACCTGCTTCTTAACGCGATGCAGGCAATGCCGCACGGCGGTAATGTCGAGCTCATGGCGATGAACACTGTCATAGAAGCAGATAATGAATACGCGCTTACCCCAGGTGATTACATTATTGTTTCGGTTAAAGACCATGGTATCGGAATTAAAAGCGAAGTCCTGCCGAAAATATTTGATCCATACTTCAGCACAAAAACGGGAGGAAGCGGTCTTGGACTTGCTTCAGCATATTCAATAATTAAAAGTCATTCAGGGTACATTGCCGTCAAATCGAAGGAAGGCGATGGTTCGGAATTTTTCTTTTTTCTTCCGAAATCTTCAAAAAATTACGCGCCTGTTACCGAAAAGGATAATTTATACCGCGGAAAGGGCC
>JBFZEW010000113.1:0-8950 GCA_041306665.1 Spirochaetota bacterium
ACACTGATTACCCTGAAATGTCGGATGCAATGAAGAAATGCGTTGTTCAGTATCATGATAAGCCATCTGAACTTATTAATTTGAATGATATCAGATTTTAACAGGAATAAAATGAAAAAAACTAAAAATCCGAAAACCAGAACAGTAGTATATCATTATGAGACATATAGCGAAGATTCAAATCTTGAAAGACAGATTAAATCTGTATTGATTTCTATTCTTAAACAGTTTGAATGTGAAATTCTGGTGATGCCGATATTCACCTGTTTATCTGAACTGCTGGGTAACGCTATACGTGCGAATTATAAAAATATTTATTTTGAAAATTATTGCCAGAAAAAAGATTCAATTGAAGTAATTCCGTATAATGTCGCTTTACAGCTTTTCAAAATGGAATTCGCGTCCTATTCAAGCAATCTTCATTCCATAGCTCTAGAAAAAGAAATCAAAGCGACAATTAAAATGTATATTGAGACCACGGTACTTCACATTGAAGTTTTAAATCCAATGCCTCTTTCAGAAATTGAAAAAAATAATATTAAAAGAAAAATCGAAGATAGCAAAAAATTCAGCAGTCTAAATGACTATTACAAGGAAATTGTCGATGATTCTGGCAAAGAAGGTGCCGGACTTGGAATTGTGTTTGTCATAATGATGCTTAGAAGTCTCGGTCTATCTGAGGATAGTCTCAAATTTAATTTTAAAAACGGAAATACTGAGGCAAAAATATCAATTCCATTGACAAAACAGACAGTTGATAGTTTTTCAAAAAGCCTAAGGTAGCGGATTTGATTTTTGAAATTATTTTAAAAGGAAATGTCCAGAAAGTCGGCTGCAGGTATTACTGCGGAAAAGTCGGCGCGGCAATGAAAATTCCAGGATCAGCAAGTAATTTGCTGAATGGTTCCGTGCGAGTGCTTGTTAAAACCGATTGCCGCGAGTCTGCTTTTGCTTTCGCGGATGCGTTGAGAATTAATAAATACCATTTACAATTTTTTGGGATAATCAATTCCATCGAAGTGACAGAGTCAAATGAAACTTCTCTTCAAGGAGATTACACATGGAAATAAATGTACCTACTCTCGTCAGAGTAAAACCAGGCGCGATTATGAAAATCGGAAAATATCTTCGTACTGAAAATTTTAAAAATATTGCTTTGTTTTACGGCGAAGACATAAAACAATTATTCAGTGAGACAGTAAATATCTCACTTGCATCTTCAGAAATTAACACTGTCCATGAATCTGAAGAAAGTTCCAATGTCATAAATGACATATTCACTCTTGGATTGAACATTCCATCAGGTACAAACGCAATAGTCGCCATCGGCGGAGGAAAAGTAATCGATATCTGCAAGTATATTGGTTTCATAAATAAACTGCCGGTTGTCGCAGTACCGACCGCCGTTTCTAATGACGCGTTCTGTTCATCCAGTTCGTCTCTCATTGTCAACGGAAAAAGGAAAACGGTCAGGACAGTTTTGCCTTACGGTGTAATTGCCGACACGGCGGTTCTTCAGAAAGCTCCCGTTCATTTTCTTTATTCAGGAATGGGTGATCTTTTCTCAAAAATAACGTCATTATATGACTGGAAGCTGGCATATAAAAATGCCGGTGAGAAAATAAATGATTTCGCGAAAGTAATGACTAATAATGCTGTCGATGCATTTGTATACTACAACGATAAAAATATCGGTAACATTGAGTTTATAAGAATAATTGCCAGTTCATTAATGCTGTCGGGTATTGCTATGGAAATTGCCGGATCATCACGCCCCGCAAGCGGAAGCGAGCATTTAATTTCGCACGCCTATGACAGAGTTGCTGAAAAGCCCTCCGCGCACGGTCTTCAGGTGGGAGTCGCGACCTATGGAGCAAGTTATCTTCAAAAAGAAACCCACGCTCAGGTTAAAAATGTAATTCAGGAATGCGGTTTCTTCAATTACATGAAAGAACATCCGCTTTCGAAAAAAGATTTCATCGAAGCTGTAAAATTCGCCCCGTTGATAAAAGAGAATTACTATACTGTACTTTCTGAAAGAGGCAGCATTGAAAAACTTATTGATTTTATCAATGAAGATGAAATGATGAGGCAGATGCTCGAGTAAAAAAGAGTTGAATAAAACTATTTATCAGTTATAATATTGGAATGAAAAATAGTGCGATTGATAAAACAAAAACAGATGTGCTGATGCTGAAACTGCGGAATCTTTTCATTTATCATCTTTTTTTTTCACCGTTATATATTATGTTTTTTCCGTCGATTTTTGAAAAATTGCAGCAATTTGTTTTTTCGAAAGGAAGCGACTCAATCATTGTCAGTCAATATTTTGCAAAAAAAATCAGCGGTTTATTTCTGTTTCTTTTTATATTGTCATTCGCTTTTATCGCCTCTTCAATTTTCGGCATAATTCATAAAAACTTAGTTTCGGATCATTCATTCAAAAAACCGTTGAAAATCATCTCTTTAATTATTTATATCACCGTTACTTTTATGTTTTTACCGCTTTCATTCTTTAATTTTACGTCTATCACTAAGGATGGAATTTTTTACAGTAATGGAATGTTATTTACGCAGAAGCAGTATGAATTTTCGGACATAAAACGAATGTTCATGAGCAGATATGTTGTTATTCGATCATTTGTTCCTGTGTACGAGGCATGGTTTTCGGACGGCAGAAAATTAAATTTAATGTGCGATGTCCCGGATCAAAAGATTTTTAATTTTACGGAAAAATTAATTCCACAGAAAATCGAAAGGTCAGCGGATTCAATAAGCATTGATTACTATCTGCGGGCATTCGATGATGATGCCGGTAAGCGTTTCATGGCCGGGTACATCATTGCTGATTAGAAGTTTTTTCAATGTAAGGTTTAGGAATTTTCATCCTTAAAAATTTCACACTTCCGAAGTTCTTGTGCAGCTGTTTGTAATTCATTTCTAAAACTTTTTTATACTTGGTTTTTTTTATGAAATCAACGAAGTCATTCATCTCATCAATGAAATACATGTCATATTTTTCCCTTGAAAATCCATGCGCGGATTTCCTTGTTCCGAAACGCCGGATGTCGCCGTTAAAAAGAGGGCTGATGTGATAGAGTTCGTGGAAAATAACTTTAATTTTATATTCAAGCGGAAGATCGAAAAAATGCGGTTTATAGAAAACAATCATATATAGGATGATTTTATCTTTTATTACGACAGTCGGAACGGCAATTTTTCTGTTTTTATAAATTCTCGTTCTTTCTCCGCCTTCAAATTTCAGAGGAACGCATTTTCCGAAAGTAAGTGATCTTCGGCTTGTCGCTCGATTAGTCGCGAGAGTGATTAAAATATTTTCAACATTTATGTGCCTGAAAGAGTCATATCGTTCCGTAATGACGAAAATGATTTCTTTAAGCATTTGCGTCACGTCAAGAAATTCAAGTTTTTCATCTGAGGTGATGCTGAATGAATCAAACATCAGTTCTGCCCCGCCATTGCGATCATTTCCTCGGCGTGTTTGACAGAAAGGTCTGTAACTTTTTCGCCGGCAAGCATTCTTGCGACTTCATCGATTTTATCTTTTTTAGATAGATGTTTAACTGAGGTATAAGTTTTTCCATTTTCATTGTATTTGTGAACACTGTAGTGATTATCGCTCATTGCGGCTATCTGTGCGAGATGCGTTATCACAAGCACCTGTCTTTCATTCGCGAGACTTTTCAGCTTGCGTCCGACGATTTCGGCAGTCTTCCCGCTGATACCGGCATCGACTTCATCGAAAATAAGCGTGTCGACAATGTCTTTGGATAAAATTACCTTTTTTAGCGCAAGCATAATTCTGCTCATTTCTCCGCCTGAAGCCGCTTTAATAAGTTTTACAAGATCGGACCCTTCATTCGCGGAAAGCAGAAATTCAATCCGGTCAAGTCCGTGAGGATATAGCATGTAAACTTTCCCGTTGTGTTCAATCTCGCCTTCAGGATTAATTTCACGTTTAACAGATACTCGGAAAGTTGTACCTTTCATGTTAAGGTCGTTTAATTCTGACATGACTTTTTCTTCAAGAATTTTAGCGGCGGCAACACGTCTTTCAGAAAGAGCGACAGCCGCGGATTTTGTTTCAGTAATTAATTTTTTATGCATTTCGCCGAGTTTTTCAATTGCTTCATCGCTTGAAGAAATCGATTCGAGTTCTTTCTCGGATTTTTCTTTAAATTCAATTATTTCTTTAATGGAATTGCCGTATTTTTTCTTTAAAGAAAAAATGAGCGAAAGTCTTTCTTCGACTTCATTGATTCGCGCAGGTGAAAAATTAATTGATTGCTCATAGTCGCGAAGAAATGATGAACTGTCGTCAAGAGTGTATAAAGCGTTTTTTATATTTTCAAGATTTTCTGCCACGTTTGGATCAATTTCAGAAATCGCTGAAAGTGCTTTTTCGATACGTTTAAGATTTTGAATCACTCCGGCATCACCGCGCATAAACTCTGACGCGTCTTTAATGTGCTTGAAAAGTTTCTCCGCGTTTGAAAGAATATTCGATTCTTCTTTCAGATCTTCTTCTTCATTGATATTTAAATGTGCGTTTGAAATTTCTTTAATCGCAAAAGACAGATATTCGATTTTACGGTTTTTCTCGCGTTCGTCCATCTTGTTCGAATCAATTTTTTCTTTAATATCGCTTAACTGTTCATATAGTTTCCGTACATTTTCAACGGCTTTTTCGTTGTCACCGAAACTGTCTAATAGTTCTCTGTGACGCGCGGCTTTTGTTATTGATTGCTGTTCATTCTGACCATGAATGTCTAAAAGATATTCGCCGATTTCTTTAATTTTTGTCACAGGAACCTGCGTTGAATTAACAAAACATCTCCCTTTTCCGCTGGTATATAACTCACGTTTTAGAATTAAAAGCCCGTCCTCGCAGTCTATTCCCGAATCCTCAAGTAAAGTTTTCAACATTGGCAATGAATCAATTTCGAAAGTTCCTTCAAGTATGCTTCTATCAAATCCTGTACGTATCATGTCGGTAGACATTTTTTCGCCCAAAATTCCGGAGATTGCGTCAATTAGAATGGATTTTCCTGCTCCTGTTTCCCCGGTAAGAATATTCAATCCTTTGCTGAATTCAAGTTCAAGGTTTTCAATCAGAACAAAGTTTTTGATTTTAATTCCTGTAAGCATTGTTTTTCCTTCCCGAATTTTTTTATCATATTTCATCTCATTATTAAAGAATCAAGCTATTTTTCACATATATTGCAGAAAGTATTCTTTAACAGGACCAGGTAAAATATGATATATTACTTCTCATTTATATAACGAAAAAACAGTAAAAAATGTAAAAGTTTTTTCAGTTATTTTAATTTTTTTTGAATGTTGGTTTTATTCTTTTAATTTTTCCGATTATCATATAAAATACTAATTCCTGAAAAACAAACGGAATATGATTTAACTTGGAGTTGATATATGCGTAAAACAGCAGTAGTCACCGGAGCAAGCAGCGGTATCGGGAAAGCCTATGCTGAAAAACTTGCATCACTCGGATATGATTTGGTAATCACGGGCAGAAGAAAAGATTTATTAAAAGAACTAAAATTAAATCTTGCAGAAAAATATAAAATTAATGTAGATGTAAAAATTGTAGAATTTTCGTCTAAAGATGAAGTTATTAAGTTTTGTCTCTTTCTAAACCGGCGGGATGATATTTATGTTCTTGTGAACAACGCGGGTTTTGGTACTGAAGGATATTTCGGAGCTGAAAATACTTCCGATCAGATCAAAATGCTGGATGTTCATGTTTATGCTTCCGTGTTGTCTGTGCAGGCTGTATTGACAAAAATGAAAGAGCGGAAAAGCGGAGTAATTATTAATGTCGCGTCTGTCGCAGCATTTCTTCCGTTGCCGGGAAACGTAATGTATTCAGCTACGAAAAATTTTCTCTTAATGTTTTCGGAGTCTCTTCAGATGGAAGTGCAAAAATATGGAATTTACGTTCAGGCGCTCTGTCCAGGGTTTACAAGAACCGATTTTCACAGCAGAATAGGTTTTGATACTTCAAAAATAAGCAGCCGTCTTTTTAAATGGAAAGCTCCGGAAGATGTTGTGGAAAAATCGTGGAAGTGCGTTTCCCGCGGAAAAGTAGTGTGTGTTACTGGAAGTATGTATTTGATTTTATTGCGAAGGTGCTTCCCTAATTTATATAACGCGATATTAAATAATTATTTAAAGAAACATCAATAATGAAGTTTAAATGGAGGATTGTTTGAATGTTTTTTTTGTTTCACTCGTGATAATTCTGTTTTTCTTTCTTTTTTTTCTGCCAGGATTTCTGATTTCCTTTTTCCTTATAACTGAAATGAAGTATGGAAAAGAAAAAAAATATCACAATTTCTCAAAGTATCTTTTCTTTTCCGGGTTCATTAAAGCAGCAGTGTTTTCAATTTTATTGGGATTGTCTTTTGGAGTTTTCAAGTGGAGTATTTATGTAAACATAGTGTTTATCATCGCAGTAACAGTAAGTCTGTTGAAGCTTGCAGTGGCGCAGAAATATAGAAAGTACAAAAGGGATTAAGCTTCATGTATAGTTCATTACCTGTTTTTATTAACGTCTTTTCAATTCCAATAAATAAACACGAAATATTTTTCAAAGCATTAAGGTGATTTTAAATTTGCGCGAGAGGATTTGTTTTTGTCGCGAATGCAAATAAATATGGATGTGTGTTCCGCAGATAGCGCATGTACATTATCCATATTTCCAGAAGATAGTTGTATGTTCTATTAATGTCAATTTGAATATGTTGAATGTCCGCAGCACTCATATTCCGCGCATCCATTCTCTGCGTAAATTCATCTTCAAGATGAAAGAGCGATTGCATTAGATCGGTAAAAATATTGTGTTCAAGAAGTACAGGATTTTCAAGCAATTTCATGAAGAAATCACGTTTCAAAAGCAAAAATTCAGCAAGTTCAACAATTTTTATGTGTTCAATCTCTGTATGCCAATTTACTTTTTTTAAAGTATATTGGATGTTTTTAATGTTTTTATCAGTCATGTCTGGATGAATTTTGAGATCCGTAAGTTTTACTTTAATTACAGCATCAGCATCGATAAAAGTCTTCAGCATTTTTTTTCCTGCTTCGCTGAAAAATACTCCTAAAATCATGTTCATTTTTTCAAGCGCTCTCTGTTTTTCTCTATCGTTTAGAATTTTATGAATGATTACCGTTACGAGAAGAACTTCAAGCGGGATAAATGCGATGTCGCCGATTAAATATAAAAAAATGTGGTGCATGTCCTTGAAAATTATATAATGTATCGCGTAAAAAAATAATGAAGATGATATAAGAGTTAACGGTATAAAAAATTGCGTTATGTGTTTTTTCATAAATTTGATTCCTTTTTTTTAAAGTTTATTTCAAGTGAAAAAGCAGTCAATATATTTTTCTTTATGAATTTCCTGAATAATGGCAATAATTTTGAATGAAAGCGTATTTAATAATATTCGTTTGTTAAAATTTTTTCAGTAAGTATGAATTGCTTACCACTGATTGATAAATTGAGAAGCATCTTTGACGGAAATTATTTTATCATTGCTATTTCCGGTTGGATTGAAATTTTACCAGAATAAGTTAATATTGAAGAAGATGCATTATAGTCGAATATTATAACTTTAAAATCCTTTCTTGCGGTATTTATATTTAACGGTTTCATGGAAAATGCGTAATATGATGTTGTCTTGCTAAATGATATCATATGTCTGTTTATGATAGGGTTCGTAACGTTTGAAATTTTAGTTTATGATTTTATTTATTAGCATTAGCGGAAAAATTATTCCGCGAATTTTAAAATTTTATCAATAATTCCCGGACATTGCTTGTAGCCGATTTCGAAGGTTTCTTTCAATGTCTGCTGATTCTTTTCGACTCTTCCGATTGGAAGTTTACTTTCAGGGCGTATAATTAAAACTTTATTTTCGGCTTCCAGTTGTTCAAGTTTATTCAGAGAGTTATTATATTTTTCACTGCGTTTGATAATCGCTTCCGCGAGTGCCGGATGTTTACGGTAAAAAAATCGTATTGCTGATTTGAATTTCACATCTTTTTTTAAATATCCCTTTGGTTGGGTAAGAATTACAACAGCTTTTTTATAACCGTCAGAAAAAGCTTTTTCAAACGGAATAGAATCTGCGATCCCTCCATCAAGAAATTTACGTTCCTTGATTTTAATCATTTTTGAAGCGAACGGAAGACTGATCGAAGCGCCAAGTGCGTCCATTAGACTGACGTCATCATAATCCTGAAAATATTCAGCTTTACCTGTTTCGCAGTCCGTTACAACTGTCAGAAATTTCTGGCGGCTTTTTTTAAATGTCTCAAAATCAAAGGGAATATATTTTGCGGGAATTTCATGAAAGATGAAATTGATACCGAAAATTTCACCCTTCTGAAGCAGACGTATGTAACTGATATATCTGCTGTCGTTAATGAATGTATATGGTACCTCGAGATTGCGTCCTATTTGCTTTGAGATGTAACACGATCCATTGCATGCTCCCATTGAAACTCCAACTACATATGGAAATTCGATTTTATTTTCAAGAAAATAATCAAGAATTCCTGCGCTATAAATTCCGCGAAAACCGCCGCCTTCAAGTATAAGTGCTGTTTTTTTTATATTATTCATTTGTTTTATATTTTCCTCGTCATTTTGTGCACATATTCTTACTATTTCGTGTTTTTTCAAGGACTTTTTATCAACACAAGAAATATGCTGTGGTTATTGGTTTGTTCGTACAAAAACTGTCATTACGGTTCTTTGTTCTTTATCGCCTCGGTGCCAGGTTTGACCTTATGTGGATTTCAGTGCCAGGTATCAGGTAACTAAATTCGTAGTCGGTGCCAGGTTTGACCTTATGTGGATTTCAGTGCCAGGTATCAGGTAACTAAATTCGTAGTCGGTGCCAGG
>JBFZEW010000114.1:0-4918 GCA_041306665.1 Spirochaetota bacterium
TTCCAATAATTATATTTTTACTTTCGATTATCAGCTGTGCTTCAAATTTCAAGAATTAACAAAAACCGTGATATCGCAGGATTTTTTCTTTACTGTAAATTCTGCAGAATATATTATGAACCATGATTAAAATCATCTTATCATTAATAATGGCTGCAGCTCCTGCTCTTTTCCTTGTAAATTACTTTTACAAAAAAGACAAACAAAAGCCTGAACCGAAAGATCTCATCTTAAAAATATTAATATTAGGTATTTTAAGCGTTATTCCTCTAATTATCATTGAAATAACTTTTCAGTCGCTTGGATCGTTCATTCCGCACAAGCCTTTTCTTTACGCTTTTTTCAATGCCTTCATAGTAGCCGCGCTCTGCGAAGAAACTTTTAAATTTCTGATTGTTAAAATTTTCGTCTACAACAGAAAAGAATTCGATGAAGAAGTCGATGGAATAATATACTGCGTTATCGCCGGACTCGGATTCGCATGCATGGAGAATATTTTATATGTTCTGAACAATGGAATTATTGTTGCCGTAATAAGAGCATTTACGGCAATACCTCTTCACGCGCTTGCCGCGGGAATAATGGGCTATTACATCGGTAAAGCTAAATTTACCGAATCAAAAACAACTGAAAGAATTCTTCTCATGAAAGGACTTTTCCTTGCAGTTTTAATCCATGGAATATACGACTTCATTCTTATGGCTGCGCCCGAAATTGATTATTATTACGGCCCAGTAACAGCTGCAGCATGTCTGATCGGGTTATTTCCATTTCTCGGAATAATCTTTTTTATTTTAAAAAGCGCTATTATTACTGCATTAAAAAATGACAGAGCAAATAACCGCAGCTGAAAAGTTATTCTTTAAATTTCAGAACAGCCCTTGTGCCATTATCGCGTTTTATTGAAACACTCCCCTGCATCTGAGCTGCAAGCATTTCAATAAGTTTAAGTCCGAAACCGGAGGAATCTCCATCACTTATTTTTTCATCAATTCCTGTACCATTATCATGTACATCAATAACAATCACATTATCATCTTTTCTGACTGCTACAGAAATGATGTTATCATCACGATCAGCAAATGCATACTTCATTGCATTTGTAATAATCTCATTTATCATTATTCCAACATATGACAGTGTTTTTACAGGAAGTGAAAAATCAGTAATATCTTTCACTATTTTTACTGAATTGCTGGCCGGGAAATTACTGACAATTTCATCAATCAGCGGAGAAATATATTCAACAGCTTTCATTTCCCTGAAACCCTCAGATCTGTATAGTTTATCATAGAGTACATTCATACTCTGCATACGGCTCCGGGCATCATTAAGAGCCTGAACTGCAGCAGGGTCGCTAAGTGTTTTTGACTGAAGAGTAAGCAGGCTCATCATTATATTCATGTTGTTTTTAATGCGGTGATGAACTTCCTTGAGAAGAATTTCTTTCTCACGAATAAAATCATTCACTTTCTGTTCAGCGATTTTATTTTCAGTAACATCCAAAGCATTACCGACGATTGAAAACTGTTTTTGGTCTTCACTTCCAACGTGAATCAACGCTGAGCGATGCCATCGAATCGAACCGTTTAAATGAAACACCCGGTACTCGATATTATACAGAGAATTATCATTATTAATTGTCTCAATGAGCACTTTTTCGCAGGCAGGAATGTCATCCGGATGGACGTATTTTCTAAAATTACTTCCGATCACATCTTCAACCGGGTGACCTAAAATATCAGTCCAGCGCGGCGACACATAAAGCATTGTACCATCATCGCTGATAGTGTAAATGATTTCATGACTGTTCTGAACGAGCGTTTTGAATTTTTCTTCGCTTTCCTTTAAAGCTTTTTCATTCTTTTTGGCTTCAGTTACATCACGCGCAGAACCTACAGTTCCGATTAAATTTCCGGATTCATCAATAAACGGCGACTTACGGACATCAAGATATAAAAATTCTCCTTTGATGTTTCCGTATTCATCAAACTGCTGAGGAATACCTGCTTCAACTGTCATTTTATCAGTGTCCCGGCAGATTTCACCAAAGGTATGCCACTCAGGATTATCAGAATGTAATTTTCTTTCTCTCTCAGCAAAAAAAATATCATTTTTACCAATTGGTTCTTCTGTATCAGCTGCATTAAGAAGTCCGCTGCATATCGATTTATTTGCAAAAACATAGCAGTTATTTAAGTCTTTTGCCCATATCATATCAGAAACATTATCACACATTAAACGCATCATCTGATAAAGTGTTCTGTATTTAAGTTCACTATCAGTAATTGTATGCTGAACATTCTCCAGTTCCTTTATCAAAGTACTATACTCTGTCATTAATGCAGCATATTCTTCATTCTGTTTTTTTAATTTCTCTTCAAAAGTTTTTCTTTTTGAAATATCCCGGGAAATTGTAATTATACATTGTTTGCCTTTGTACACTATAAGTTTTGCAGATATCAGTGCAGTAAATTTACTTTTGTCAATACGATAAAATTCAGCTTCAAGACTGTCAATGAAACCGTGTTTCTGCAATTCAGAGATCATGTATTCCCGTTTACTTAAATCAACCCAGAGATTAAAATTGCTATATGTTTTCCCTAAAACATCTGATTTTGAAATTCCCGTTAATCCGGTAAAACCATTATTCACATAGAGACACATGTTATCTTCAATTCTAATAATTGCAACAGGATCATTTATTTTTTCAAAAACATGAACAAACATTTTTTCATTTTCACTTAGTTCAATTTCAACATTTTTCCTGCCTGAAATATTCTGTATCAATCCGACAAGATGATGAATATTATTTTTTTCATCATGGACAATTTTTCCACTGTCTGTGACATAAACAGTTTCGCCGTCACTTCGCATAATTCTTCTTTCACTTATATATGAAATGTTTTCATTAAGAGCTGATTTGATATCACTTTTAAAATCTACCAGGTCGTCGGGATGGAAATATTTCTCCTGTTGTGAAAAACATGGAGGGACTTCGCTGAATTCAATCCCGAAAATTGAAAAACAATTATCAGACCACAGGAGCTGTTTTCTGTTTAAATCAAAAGTATAAGTACCAATGCCGGCAACTTCCTGTGCCTGCAGAATCTGCTGATTTCTTTCAAACAGAGTTTTTTCTTTTTTTCTGCTTTGTTCATGAGCCTCAAAAAGTTCAAATGCCATTTCAATGGAAGTCTTCAGCACGAAATTCCCGGATTCTTTTATTACATAACCGAAACGCGTGATGCCGTGGACTTTCTGAACCATTTCTTCTTCAAGGTGAGATGTAAGAAAAACAATCGGAATGTTGTTTTTTTCAAGAATCAAAACAGCTGCTTCAGTGCCGCATATCCCGTCACCAAGATCAATGTCCATCAATATCAAATCCGGCTTATCATTCAATGACGCAAAGCTGATTGCTTTTTCCCCAGATTCAGCGATTACCACGTTATATCCGAAACTTTCAATAACGCATTTTTCAGCAGACGCGATGATGAATTCATCTTCAACGAGAAGGATTGTCTTTTCGGTATTATTTTTTTTCATTTAAGTTCAGTTCAATCCTCTGCAGCATTAATGCATGCTCGATTTCAAACTTTCGTTTTAAGAATTTATACAGCCGATGATACAAATTGAAGAAACAAATGTCAAGATTTATAAATCGGAACAGGCTGTGAATGAGAAATTACATCACTAGCCTGCCGCAGTTTACCGCGATTTAAACGAAGCTCATAGCGTTATTGAAATTGTCAGTTCACTTTCAATTTCAGGCTTGAAAGCAGATTAGTCGAAGGAGTTGTGTCAGTATATGCCGCGCCGAAAATATCGTTTCCGCCTTGCGGTGATGACGCATCTTTTTTATGCGTAATATATTTTGTTACTTGAATCAATTGCCCGAGTGTCGTCGATACAACCCCATAAAATAATTTATCACCTCTGCTCCAGCCAATGCAATTAAGAGTATATTCTTTTGCATTGCTGTCCAAATCAATGTCTGCCGAATAGATCAAAGCAGGCTGATCATTAAACCATTCATTAGAATCAAAGGAATGATCAACTTCAAAGTAGATTTTAAACTTCCGCACTGAATTATCTTTTACATTAAAATCAATATTAAAATCACTGTTTTTTACTGTTGCTTTAGTTACTGCATCAATCTCACTGGAATCTGATACCGGAAATTTATTTACTTTCCAATAAGGCAATGCTGTTCCGGTAAGTGTACCATTAACGACTCTTTTACACACGAAAACATTCTGAATAAAATTTTTCGAACTATTTTCAATCCAGCATACATATGCTATTGTATATGTAGAAGCATCCGCGGCACCCTTAGAAAATTCAAGAGTTAATAATGGATTATCATATAGAGTATTTCCTCCAACGGATTTAGTGTTTTCTTCAGGAATATCTTCGCATGACGACAAACACAAAATTAAAAGAAAAATTATCGTTAAAAAAGTAATTATATTGTTTTTCTTTATTTCATTCATAGTTTTATTATGATTCATATTGTTTACTCCATTATTTTCAATGACCGGATAGCATAAAATTTGATACATTCTTGTCAATGAATATTATGGTTTTAAGACTTTTTACGGTTAAAATCACTGTTCACTTTTCATTATTAATTCTTCACTGCTTTTCTGCAACAAAAAACATAATACAGGCCCAGACAGTGATCAGTAACCAGTGACAAGTGATCAGTTTGCGGGTGTTTAGTATTTTAACCGCCCGCTTCGCAGTTTGTAAAGATGAAAGAGAAAAGTGGAAAGCGGAAAGTTACAAGTTAAAAGATGAAAGTCAAAAGTACAAAGTACAAAGTACAAAGTACAAAGTACAAAGTACAAAGTACAAAGTACAAAGTTAATGGGGAAAACAAGTATTCCGAAAGTTTTTGCCGGAGGCGACATTG
>JBFZEW010000115.1:0-6741 GCA_041306665.1 Spirochaetota bacterium
AATAGATTTCATTTTCCGGTTATATTGGTTATTATCATCGCTGTGCAATCAGTATTCGCTTGGCAGAATGATAATAACCTTGAAGAATCATTTTCGTCGTTCAAATCAATGTTTAATAAACATGAACTGTATGAACTTTATATGACGCATGCTGACGTTGTTTTGAAAAATGAAATAGCGTCAACTGTTCAAAAAATAAAACTGGATAAAAACACTGTCGATCTTGTCGCCAAAAGGTTAAATTTCAACAGTACTGATGAATTCAAAAAAGCGGATTCATCATATATCATCCAAAAAATGATTTATAATATGCAGAATCCCCCTGAAAATCCGGGGAAAATGATAAATAACAGCTATTACATTGAATCATATTTAACTTTGTCTCTTCTTTTTGCTCCATATGATAGAAATTTAACTATTGACAAAAAAAAGATTAATAGCAATTCTGCAGTTATTGATTTATACAATGCAGATTTTAAGATTTCAGCATATTTCGTTTTAAAAAATAACAAGTGGTTCATAACCTCTAAAAAGTATATTATTTAAATTTGAATTAAACGCGAAGCAATCAGTTGTTGCATGAATGATGCAGTAAAAAGTTTCTTTAAAATTAACTAAATTATTACAGGATAAGCGATGGAATGGGAAAAAGTTTTAAGAAATTCAGTTAAAGACGGAATGATAAGTGAACTGCATCTTAAAAAAATTCCAATTTTAAAAAACTGCGAGAACTGGAAAATGGTTGAACCCATCGGATATATTGACCATCAAATGAAATTTTCCCATTATAAAGGTTTACTCGTAATGCATCAGGATAGGATTTTTTTCGTTAATTCAGGAACAATTAATGCTTTGAGTGAATTTATCAAGTGGGACATTAAAAAAAGAATAACAGTAACTTAAAACTTCAGTTCATCATCAATACTTATCTGCGTGCTGTCGTCGTCGGCAAGAGAAGTAATTTCTTCAATTCTGTTTCTGTCAATAATCGCGTAATTATCATTAATTCTCGCAATAATAACTTTTTTCTTGCTGTGCATGAGATTGTCAAGAAAAGTAGTGCTGCTTGATTTAAGCAGGGTTACATAACCAATGTGAATTTCATTGAGCTGATGAATCCATTCATCGATAAGAAACGAAAAATTCTGGGGGATTTCATTTTTAGAATTGTTCTGAAGGACGTTCATGAAAACGGCAGTTCCCATTTTGCGTTTATGCGCGTTCAGAATTGACTGTTTGGTGATCTGCGCTTCAATGAGTATGTCGTGCTTAATTACTTTAATGTAATTAAGCATTGTAAAAAGTTCTGATGGAGATATTTCATTTTGAGGAATAAGCAGAGTCATGTTCGGATTGATGTATATGGATTTATTGTTCTTTCTTTCAGGAAGATTTAAAAGCAGTTTCTTGCCAATCTCGGAAAGTTCAATCATGTTGTTGCTGATTTTGGAAATACCGAAAATAATCGCCGCGTCGGCAAGCGCGATTGATGATTCTTTTATCCTGTAGAAATTATGTTCAAACGATTTGAAAATCGAAAAATCCTGTTTTATCTTGTAATGAAAGATTAGATTTATCAGGTCTTCCCGCGAAAAATTTTTCGAAAGCGAGAACACTGATTTTAAAAGTCTCAGATCGCTGATTGTCGGAATTACTATTGTTGTACTGAATTTTTCAGGATTACCATAATCGGCTGATTTCAGAAATATGTATCTGTAAATCTGAAACGGATCATAATTGAAAAATTTTTCAGAATCAAGGTCAATGTGTATGCTTCCGCGATGTTCTTTCATGACTTTCAGAATGTCGAAAATCTTCAGGAAAATAAAAAGTGAATTATCTTCATCTAGAATTCTGCCGCTTGAGTCATAAAGCGGAATCATGTTGTCTATTATTCTGCGCTTATCGACTTTTCGGAATTTTTCCTGCTGGGTGTAGTAAAGCCCGTGAGAGCTGATGATATCGAATGTGTAAAAAAGATTGTTTAGAATGTTGTACCCGTTGTCAGCTTTTTTAGCGAGATTCGATGCCGCAGGAAGTTTTTCAATGAATTCAGCCGATGAAATTATTGTTTCAAAAGGGGAACTCAATTTATGGTGAATTGTAATCAATTTATCAGCAACAGCTGCTGAAAGCAGGTTTTCAATTTTTTCATCGGGAAAATGCTTGTTGATGAAATCCAAAGTCAGTATATTTCCGTTTTCATTCAAAAATGTAATAAAATCTTTCACATTTTTATTGAAATTTGAAGCTTTTGAAAATTTAAGCTCATCTGTTATGAGAGATTCGTTTTTTATGGGATTAAGCAGTAATTCAATAGAAGGGTATAGCGCGATTTTATCAAGTTTGTTGTTTAAATGCTTTCTGTTCTTTAAAGTAAAGCCAATACAGTAAAAATCAAGTTTGGCGGCAAAATCTTCTACTTCTTCCGGACTGAGTTTAAGCCGTCGGTTGAGTTCTGTGAATGTGATTCCGTTATTTTTTGCCAAATCATCTATTATCTCAAGGTCGGCGGAATTAAAGGCTGAAAATATTCTATTAATTCCGGAGTATGAACTTATGAATTTGGCAAGACTATCTGCAGTCTTGATTTTTTCAAGACCCAGTTTCTCGCAAAGTTCCTTTATTTCAGAAGGATTCTTTTTTTCTAATGTTTTTTTTATTTTTTCCATAATCAAAAAATAGTAGACACTGATATGTGACTAAATTAGTAATGAGTTACTATATCAATGTATATAAGTGTAAATTAATCAAGCATTATTTTTTTTGTACCAAATTAAAGGAGTTAATATGCTAAAGTATTTTGAATTCGGCTATTTTGATATTGAAGTGCCTGTTATTTTGAAATTAAAAAATTCATTTGTCATTATCAGATATATAATAAAACGGTTTTTAATGTTTTTATTCTTTATTTATGCCACATTTTTCGCAGCGGTCGCGACACCTTTCGTTAAACCTCATTCAATTTTCATTTATGTCATCGGGTTTTCAATTTCAGCGGCAATTTTGATCCGGTTTTTCGGGTTTCTCTACATGTATTTAAAATTCAGTAATGCTGAACTGACTTTTTCGAAAGATACGATTAAAATCCGGTCAGAACATCTTTTATACCTAATTCCCGTAAACAGCATTGAATTTATTGAATATAATCTGTTTTCAAATCTTGTAATTCATACGAATGAGCGGAAATTATCATTTCCTGTCGAGTTTCTTGATGAAAAGAGCAAAGAATTACTTTTTAACTATCTTATTGACATGACTCCTGGACGTTCTGAAGTATTTGAGAAAGTATGGGAATTTTTTGATGCAATCGTAATGGCATTTATATTAGCGATTCATATTATTCAATATATAATTCAGAATTATTATATTCCTTCCGGTTCCATGGAAAATACCCTTTTGATAAATGATCATCTCTTTGCTGAAAAGCTGACCTATGGTCCTTCGATTCCGCAAATGTACGGAATGAACAGTTCGGCACATTTAAAATTTCTGCAGATTAGAGATATAGAAAAAGGAGACGTAATTATTTTCCGTCCTCCTGCTCCTGCCGATGAAGACAAGGAATATATTAAACGCTGCATTGCCGTTGAAGGAGATGAATTTCACATTAAAAACAATGGCGTTTATGTTAACGGAAAGCTGGTCGATGAACCTTACGTAAAAGGCGTTACGAACTATGATAATTTTTCGAGCCGAGATCTGATTGAAGGTATTGTGCCGGAAGGTATGGTCATTGCAATGGGTGATAACCGTCAGAATTCTCAGGACAGCAGGTTTTTCGGATATCTTGAGAAAAAAAGAATTAAAGCAAGAGCTCTGATTCTTTATTTCAACTGGGATCAGATTAAAAATTTAGACTTTTCAAGATTCGGATTGATAAAATAAAAAAGAATGATTCAGAAAGTCTTCAATAGAAGAGTCCTGATAACATCAATAGTAATTTTCGCTATTGCGGGACTTTTCACGTACAGGCTTGCTGAACTTCATTTCTCTTCAAAAATTCTGCTGAATAACCCGTTCAGACTGATTAATATCCGCCGCGGCTACATTACCGACCGAAATAAAAATATTATCGCAATTAGCATTCAGAAAGATTCTGTGTACGCGAATCCTGAAGAAATTTCTGACAGCGCTTATGCTGCTTCAATGCTTTCCATCATATTTAATGAACCTGAAGCTGTGTTTTTTGATAAGCTTCAAAAAAATAAAAAGTTTGTCTGGATTAAACGGAAAATTGATGATCAGACTGCTGTAAAAATCAAGGAATTGAATTTAAAAGGTATTTACTTTAAAAAAGAATTTCAGCGTGTTTATCCGAACGGCAGTCTTGCCGCAAACATTCTTGGATTCACCGGAATTGATAATGATGGATTGGAGGGTATTGAATTTAAAATGAATTCAGTACTTTCGGGGTTTTCAGGCAATGATGAATCCTCCTTTCAGCTCGGCGATAATATTGTTCTTACTATTGATAAATATATTCAATATTATGCTGAAAAATATCTTGCGGAAACAATGATTCAGTTTTCGGCAAAGCAGGGTTCCGTCATCGTTACAGATCCTTATACGGGAAAAATAATCGCCTACGCGAAGTATCCTTCCTTCGATCCGAATTATTATTACAAGTCGACAAGAAATGAATGGCGCAGTTTTTCGGTGTCCGACGCCTTCGAGCCGGGTTCAACAATGAAAATATTTTCAATGGCTGCATTATTGAATTCAGGAAAATATTCATCCACCTCACGATACAACTGTACAGGTGCGGTTCAGATTGGCGATACAATTATCAATTGCACGGGAATTCACGGCAGTGTTGATATAATGGAGGCAATGAAACATTCTTGCAATGTCGGCGTAATCTCGGCGATGAATCCTGTCGGCAGCGACACGCTCTATTCGACGTTGAGAAAATTCGGTTTCGGCGAAAGCACAAACAGTCAGTTGCCGGGAGAATCTTCCGGGATTCTGCGCGAGGTTGACACCTGGTCGGGTCTGTCAAAATATTCAATTTCTTTAGGACAGGAGATATCAGTTACCGGACTTCAGCTTGCCGCCGCGTACGGCGCGATTGCCAATAATGGCGAATACATTGAACCTTCAATTTATGAAAGAATCGAAGATTACAATCATAATACAGTGAAGCAGTTCGAAACAGTATCGCGCGGAAAAATTATCTCTGAAGAAGAATGTACTGTCCTGAAAGCAATGATGAAAAGTGTTGTGGAATCAGGAACCGGAAAGAATGCTGCGAGCAAGAATTATATTTTCGGCGGGAAAACAGGTACGGCGCAGAAATATGTTAAATCTACCGGAGCATACAGCAGCACTTCCAATGTTGCTTCATTCGCGGGAATTGCCCCGCTTGATAATCCCCGGCTGGTAATTATTGTAATTATTGATGAACCGCTTGATATTACAAGCGGAAGTCAGGTCGCGGCTCCTCTGTTTAAGAAGATTGCCGAAAAAAGTCTTGTATACCTTGGTGAGAGCGATCGCGTTTTAAAAAAAATTGATCCGCTTGAAAAGAAACCGTCTTTTGCCGGAATGGATTACCGGGTCATGCCCGACCTGAAGGGACTTTATTTCGCCGACGCAATTCTCATGCTTGAAGAAATTCAGCAGCACCGGGCTATCAGATACACTGTTGACGGCGAAGGAATCGTTACAGGTCAGTCTCCCGAAGCAGGAAGTGAAATTAATAACGGAGAAAAAATAGTTTTATATACCGGTAAAAGTAATGAATAATTTCTATGAATCAAATGTAAAATTGCTGAAGAAAAACAATGATTTATTTGATTTTAACAGACTGAATGAATCCGATTCGTCATTTTTTGAACCTGTTTTATCCAAAACCGGTGAGTATGTTCCTTTTGCCGAAATTGAAGGTAAAAAGACCGCAATTCACAGCAAATATGATCCCGAAAAAGAGGCCGAACGATTTTTATCTGAAGTCAATATCACGGATTATGACTTATATGTCGTTTTCGGTTTCGGTTATGCTTTTCATATTGAACTGCTGCTGAAGACAATCAGCGCTGAGACATCAATTCTTGTAATTGAAAAAAATTATTCAATGATAAAAAGCGCTTTTGAAAACAGAAATCTCTCTTCACTGGTTAGCGATGAACGGGTTCTTCTGCTTGTTGATCCAAATGAAGATTTAATCGCGCAGATAATGAAGGGAAAATCTTCGCATAAAATAACTTTCATTCTTCACCGCGGCAGCTGCCAGATCGATAATGAATATTACCGGAATGTTTCAAATATTGTGAAGTCATATTTATCGACCAAAGAAGCAAATATCGCGACGCTCGCGAAATTCGAAAAACTCTGGAACTCGAATATTGCGCGAAACATCAATGCTTTGATTGATTTACGGGGCGTGAACATTTTTTATGGAATGTTTAAAGACTATGAGGCGATAATTATCGGCGCGGGTCCGTCTTTGACGGATTCAATCGATTTCATAAAAAGAAATATGAAATCCAGAATATTAATCGCCGTCGACACGGCATATTCCATACTGATCAAAAACGGGATCACTCCTCATTTTACTTTGTGCGTTGATCCTCAGGTGGTGAACGCGCGCTATTTTGAGAATTTTTTTCAGTCTGACACGATATTAGTGACGGATCCGACGGTTCATCCGTCAGTACTGAGATTTTTCACCGGCAGGAAAATAATATCATCGCCGGCGTTCGATACACTCAAGTGGATTGAGAAATATACTGGCGAGAA
>JBFZEW010000116.1:0-9759 GCA_041306665.1 Spirochaetota bacterium
TTATGTTAGGGTCTTGACCCGGGGAATATCAGACAATCTGAGTATCGGTGACAGGTTTCTATATATCTCTAATACGGAGTTAATTTAATGGATCATGAACTTGATGTATTAATGCCTTATGATTCCGAAACTGCAGTGCAATCTCCTGTGGTCCTTATTGCAGTGCGCCCGGAAACAAATAAAATCAACTATGAATCAGTTATTATAAAAGCGGTGAAAGAATACGGAAATCCCGTATACATGGCTAATTTGAACGGCGTTCTGTTAAAACATAAGGCCGTGATGATTGGGCATTATACTTGTCAATTTCAATTCGCGGCAGAAGCTAAGTACGGAATGCGGGCGTTTCCCGAAATGATTTCAATGTTTGAAAAAAAATTCAAAACAGATTTCAATTCAGCAAAAATAATTGGTTCTCTCGAAGCAGTGAGAAATTATAAAGATGAATTAAATCTATCGCCTGAAGATATGTTTTCTTTGATGGTTGCTCAGGATGATTTTCTGGAAATGTTCGGGCAGACTATAAAAAAATATAAAGATTACTATATTGTTAATTATGATATTCCGGCAATTCTTCAGCGCTATTCCAATAACACAAATATTCTTGTTATTGCAATCTCTCTTAAAGATCCTGCGATGCCGTTTTATCGGGTTAATCGCGCGATTTATGAAAATTTTTGCGCCAATGGCGTAATAAAAATAATTGATCTGGAAAAACGAAGCGGCATGCATTGGTACAATCAGGTGAGGCGAACGTATCACATTTCTCACAATCACATTGAAGCAATGTTTGATTTAAAAGATTATGTTTTTGATGAGAATAAAAATAATTATCAGTTTAAAGACACTCCGCTTGGAAGAAAATTGTCAGATTCGTCCGTGTTTGAACAATCCGAATTTGAGGAAAAAATTATGCATGTTAAGAATAATCCTTTACTGTATGTCGGTGCTGACTGCTGCAGAAGACTTGTATATGTTATTAATGAAGGATCAGAATTCAATGCTGAAACAATTACTGAAAAAAACCTGGATGAATGCTGTTCTTTGTTTAAGAGCATTGAATTCTGAATTTATTTCATAAAGTAATTTCTTCTCCGTCTTTAAGCCTAACCTGATTTTCTACATCGAACGCGGATATGTCCGATCCGAAAGTGTGAATTGGAATGTACTTTTTCGATTTGATAATTTCCGCGACTTCTTTCGCTTCAGCAGCATTCATGTTGTAAATTCCATCGGTGCATAACATAGCATAATCAATGTTAAGGGCGGCAAGATTTTCCATTTCTTTGATTTTGGATGTGTCTCCAGCATGATATAGTTTGAAATCATTGAAGTAAATTATAATATTGATTCTGAAAAATCATATATTTACAGTTTTGTAAATGATAATTTTTCTTTAAACTGATGAAATGCTTGAGATTTGAGAATGATGCAATAAGCTTGTGAAAAAATTATTATTGAAACAAGTGAAAATGATTTTGAAGAATTAATTGGTTTTGATTTTGTTTATTGGAAATATGCGTGATATAAGTTCATGTCGATTGTGCTATGTGCTTGACAATATTTTCTGATAAATATTTTATTTAAGATGTTATCTTTGCTGTTTTGAAATGAAAAATTAATCAAGGGAATAAGCGGTTATTGTAATGGCTGTAATAAAACATTTCTGGGAAGATCCATATTGTACGAAAATAAAGGCAAATGTAAAATCATCCGATTCTAACGTTGTTACTCTTGACAGAACAATTTTTTTCGCGCAGAGCGGCGGTCAAGCATCTGATTCCGGGTTAATCGGCGGCCGCAATGTATTGAACGCGGAACTTATTGATAAAGAAATATTTTATACTCTTGAGTCTGGAAATGAACTTAAGTCCGGTGATGTTGTTGATGTTGAAATTGACTGGTCTAAAAGATATAAATTGATGAAACTTCATTTCGCGGCTGAGATTGTTCTGGAATTGATTAATCAGAATTGCGGTAGACCCGAGAAAAAAGGTGCGAACATAAATGAAAAAAAAGCGCGAATTGATTTTTCATGGGAAGGAAGCATATCGGAAATAATCCCTGAAATTCAGGCAAAAGCAAATGAAATTATAACTGCGGATCTTAATATAGTGAGCAGTTTTTCCAATGTTGAAAACGAGATTAGATTTTGGAGAATTGAAAATTTCGCTGAAGTACCCTGCGGCGGCACTCATCCTAAATCAACAGGTGAAATTGATGCGATCAGGCTGAAACGTGAACACCCCGGAAAAAATCTGGAACGAATTGAAATTTATCTTTGTAAATGATTATTTCTTTTTCACTGCGATTATAATTGTCTTTTTTAATTCATTGCCTATTTGTAATTTTCCCGAAATAATCTCCGCGGTAAGGTTGACAATGTCTTGCGAGTTGCTGCTGTTGAATTCGCTAAAATTAGATATTTTTTCAGTAATTTCAGACGAAATATTTATTTCATTGATTGAACCGGTTGAAAATAAAAGAAGGATGTCGCCTTTTTGCATGGGCAGATTTTTTATTGGAAAATCCGTGTTATATCCATCAATTCCGAACGCGATGCTTTTTACTGAATTTTCAGGATTACGTGAAATGTTTTCAGCAACATTCTTCCGGATAAATATGAGTCTTCCGAATCCTGTGTTTGAAAATTCAGCCGAGACATCATCCAATTTAATAATTGTGCCGGAAATTGAATCTTTTTCGCCAATTTCTTCATTAATAAGTGAATTTATGCTTTTTGCTATTTTTTCAAGCGGCATCGCGTGCATTCGCGAGAAAAGCCTGTATATTAAAGATTTCGCAATCGTTGTCATTAGCGCGCTTGAAATGCCTTCTGATTTTAATCCAAAAATTCCGAAACCGCGTAAAGAATTATCAACAAAATAAAAATCATGAAACAAAGGAGAAATGTCGTTGTCCGTGCTTGCGTAAAATGAAACATCAAAATTTTCTGAAGCTTTTGCCGGATATATGTTGCGATGAATGTTCAGCGTCGCTTCCTGATTTTTCTGCCAAATATTTTTCGCGTTGTTGATTGAATTAACTGAATGTTCAAGGTTGGTCATTAGTATGTTGAACCAAGTGCCCAGCATCGTGATTTCATCGCGGTTTTGTTCTTTGTAAACCGGACAGGTATCGCAGTCTCTGATGCGTCCTGAAATAATTTCCGGACATTTGACAGGAATTCCGAATGCTGCCGAAAAACTTCCGGAATCATTGTAGCATTTTTCTTTTGACGGAACTGAATCGGTATCGCTTTTTTTAAGTGGGAAACGCACTGAAAAATCACCATACGCGCCGCGTTTGAAAATTTCTATGAAAAGATCGATCGGCTTTTTGATTGAACCGGCTAAAATGATTGTTATCAGTCCGGCGAAGAGGATGCCTAAAACGGAAAGAGTTACTGAAAAAATAGATATTCTATTGGACAGCAAATTGCTTTTCTCTTTGATTAATGGGATAAAATTATGATTTATCAGCCAGTTGAAATCGCTTTGTGCGGAAGTTTCGGGAGAGTCGTTTCTTCTGTAGCTCATTGTACTGTTGATTTTATTCGCGAGTTTAAGGTTTTTATCCTTTGATGATGAATGTGTTCCGGAGAATGAGTGAATGCTTTTGCCTTTCGCGGAAAGATAATTCAAAAGTGCTGCTCCGTCAGAACTTTCAATGTCACTAGTCAGATCAAAAATTATTGTCCTGTAAAATCCCCACAACCCGTTAATTTGTTCAATTATTCCTTCGACTTCATAGCCCATTGATTTGAAATGATCGGAAGCGATCAGTACAGTGTATGCATCGTCAAAATCCTGAAGCGCTGATTTTAGTTCACTGTATTTTTTATTTTGATCGGATGTAGCATAAAGAAATTCAATTGTTTTGTTAGTGAACTGGCTCCATTTTGAATAAACGAGAACGGCTTGTTCCGTATCGCCGGTAAGCTGCAATATTTTTTTATGAGAGTACATGTTGACAATGATTGTTGCGATAAAAAGCAGAACAATAAAATATATTGATAATAGAATTCTTTTTGTGATTTTCATTGAATTTTCTCCCGCTAAACGACTTGAATTTTAAGACCCCATTCTCTCATGACTGTGAGTTCAACTGAGTCGGCTTCGCGTCCGGTAATGAGCAGATCTATTTCATTGAGATCTGCAATTTTTGCAAGAGATATATTTCCGATTTTTGTCGAATCAGCCAGAACAATTTTCTTTTTAGCCGATTTCAGCATCATTCTGTTTATTTCAGCTTCGGCCATGTTTGGACATGTAATTCCATGTTCAGTAAGAATACCGCCTGCTCCGATTATCGCGATATCGGCGTTGATTTGTTTCAGTACGGAGTCGGCAAATGGATTAATCAATGACATTTGGCTTGAGCGCAGACTTCCGCCTGTAAGAATTACGGAAATACCCGGAAATTTCCCCGCTATTTCAGCGATTTTCAGAGAGTTTGTCACAATATTCAGGTTTTTGATATTTGCGAGATGTTTTACCGCGATCAAAGTGGATGTTCCAGCCCCAAAAATAACTGTATCGCCATCGGAAATAGTTTCCGCGGCCGCTTTCCCGATTTTATCTTTTTCTTCATTAAAATCAATTATTTCAACAGATTCAATTTCTGAACTGACTTTAGAATTTAAAATAGCTCCGCCATGAATTCTGCGCAGAATTTTCTGGCTTTCAAGCATGTCAAGATCCTGTCTGATCGTAACTTCAGAGACTTTCAGATCATCAGCCAGGTCTGAAACGCGCTGACATCCTTTTGTGTTAAGCAGTTCAATTATTTTAAATCTTCTTTCTTCAGGCAGCATTATTTATAGTATTACGTATGCTGAATTTGTCAATTGTTTTTATTTACGTTAAATTACAGTAGCTTGCGTTTTTTTGCGTTTTTTTGCGTTTTTTTGCGAAAAATATAGAAAAGTGCTTGCGTTTTTTTATGTTATTAATATATTCATAAAACAAATAGTTAAAGGAGGATTCAAAATGAAAAGAAGTCTAATACTTTTCGTATTGCTATTGTGCATAGCTGCAATAGCTACATCGGTAACTGCTGCTGACAAAAAACGCGTTATCGGATTTTCTCAAATAGGTGCAGAAAGCGCATGGAGAACTGCTGAAACTGAATCTGTTAAAGCAACAGCTGCTGAAAGAGGAATAGATCTTAAATTTTCTGACGCTCAGGGAAAGCAAGAAAACCAGATTAAAGCAATCAGATCATTTATTGCTCAAGGCGTTGATGGAATCATAATTGCACCGGTTGTTGAAACTGGATGGGAAGCTGTCCTTAAAGAAGCTGCTAAGAAAAAAATCCCAGTGGTTCTTGTTGACCGTGGAATCAAAGTTTCTGATGATTCTTTATATGTAACTCTTGTTGCGTCTGACTTCGTATTCGAAGGACAGGAAGCAGGAAAATGGCTTGCTAAAAAAATGAACGGCAAAGCAAACATTGTTGAACTTCAGGGAACACCGGGAGCTGCTCCTGCAATTGACAGAAAAAAAGGTTTTGAAGATATTATCAACCAGAACAAAGGTATGAAAATAATCAAATCTCAGACTGGTAATTTTAACCGTGCTGACGGCAAACAGGTTATGGAAGCTTTCTTGAAAGCTGAAGGCAAAAACATTAATGCAGTTTATGCTCACAATGATGATATGGCTCTTGGCGCAATCCAAGCTATCGAAGAATATGGAATGAAACCAGGTAAAGACATTATTATTATTTCTATTGACGGAGTAAAAAGTGCTTTTGAAGCAATGATAGCAGGAAAACTTAACGCTACTGTTGAGTGTAATCCTCTTCTTGGACCTCAGGCATTTGACGCGATTGAGAAAGCAATAAAAGGTGAAAAAGTTGAAAAATGGACAAAATCAATTGACCGTGTTTTCACAATGGAAACTGCTGCAACAGATATTAAAACAAGAAAATATTAATAAATATTGAGTAACTAATTATGGAAAATACCACTCCGATATTGTCAGTAAAAAAACTAAGTAAGAGCTTTCCAGGTGTGAAAGCTCTTACCGGAGTGGATTTCTCCCTTAGAGCGGGAGAAGTTCACGCGTTAATGGGGGAAAATGGTGCCGGAAAATCAACCCTTATAAAAGTGATTACAGGCGTATATAAACATGACAACGGTGAAATATTTTTGGAAGGGAATTCAATTAATCCTTCATCAGTAAGACATTCGCAGGAATTGGGAATTAGCACTGTTTATCAGGAAGTAAATCTTGTGCCGATGCTTTCTGTAGCGGAAAATATTTTTTTAGGGCGCAATCCATCCAAATCGGGAATTATTCACTGGCGTAAAATAAATAAAAAAGCTCAAGATGCGGTTAAAAAACTGGGTCTTGATATTGATGTAACAATGCAATTAGCGTCATATCCAATCGCGATACAGCAGCTTGTTGCGATAGCAAGAGCTTTGGATTTATCGGCAAAGGTTCTTATTCTTGATGAACCGACATCGAGTCTTGATAATGATGAAGTTAAAATTTTATTTAATGTAATGAAAAAATTGAAAAAAGAGGGAATGGCGATTTTATTTGTCAGCCATTTCATTGACCAGATATATGAAATAAGTGACAGAATTACTGTACTGAGAAATGGTGAGCTTATCGGCGAGTATGAAACTGAAAAGCTTTCACGGATAGATCTTGTATCGAAAATGATGGGTAAAGAACTTATTGAAGTAGAAAAATCCAAATCATATTCGGAAAACACAAATAGTGAATCCGGAAAAAATGTTTTTATGAGTATGAAAGATGTATATAAAAAAGGCTACATAACGCTCCCTGAATTAAAATTGAATAAGGGTGAAGTTCTTGGGTTTGCGGGACTTCTCGGTTCTGGCAGATCAGAATTGGCAAAACTTATTTTTGGAATAGAGACACCTTCTAAAGGTGAAATTGAAATTAACGGGAAGAAAATTTCCGTATCTTCTCCGCGCAAGGCAATTGCAAACGGAATGTCCTTTTGTCCTGAAGACAGAAAGACATCGGGCATTGTTGAGGGTCTGACTGTCCGAGAGAATATGATTTTATCGATTCAGGCTAAAAAAGGCTGGTTGAAGCCCATACCGCGAAAAACAGCCGAGAAACTTGCAGATGAATACATAAAAATGCTGAACATTTCAACTCCTCACCGTGAACAGAAAATTAAAAATCTTTCAGGCGGAAATCAGCAGAAAGTAATAATCGCACGGAGTCTTGCGCTCAATCCTGATTTGCTTATTCTTGATGAGCCTACCCGTGGAATAGATGTCGGCGCAAAAGCTGAGATTCTTAAACTCATTCTTTCGCTCAGTAAAAAAGGGATGTCGATAATTTTTATATCATCTGAACTCGCAGAAATCGTAAAATGTGCGGCGCGGGTTGTCGTTCTCCGGGATAAGAAGAAGGTTACTGAACTTACAAATGATAATGTCAGAGAGGAAGTTATCATGAAAGCTATCGCGGAGGGTTCAATATGAAACTAAAAGAAACATTTATGAATACATTTCAAAGCATGTTGAAATCGCAGTTCAAGTGGCCGTTGATAATTCTTTTTTTTATAATGTTTTTTAATCTGATATTTACGCCGAATTTTTTTGACATATCAGTTAAAGATGGTCATTTTTTCGGTTCATTGATTGATATATTAAATCGTGCCACGCCGGTAATTATCATGGCAATCGGTATGACTCTTGTAATAGGAACTGGCGGTATTGATATTTCAGTTGGTTCAGTAATGGCGATTTCATCAGCTACCGCCGGCTATTTAATTACTAAAGGCGAGTATTCAATGGCTGCGATAATTTTTGTTCCAGTTATAATAGCGTCATTGTTTGGATTATGGAATGGAATTCTAGTTTCAGTTTTCGGCGTTCAGCCGATAGTGGTTACTCTAATTCTGCTTGTCGCGGGACGCGGAGTTGCTGAACTGATTACAGACGGTCAGATACTTGTCTTTGAAAGACCCGCATTTGAATTTATCGGAAATGGTTTTTTATTCGGACTGCCGTTTCCGGTTACAATATTTGTCGTGCTGGGATTGTTTGTTTATTTCGTCACACGGCGCGGAGCACTTGGTTTATTTATCGAAGCTGTCGGCGGAAATGCTATTTCAAGCCGTTATGCGGGAATAAATGACCGTGTGGTTAAGATTATTGTATATGTATTTTCCGCATTCTGTGCTGGAATAAGCGGACTGATAGCTACCGCAAATATCAAAGCAGCCGATCCGCATTCATGCGGTTTGGGACTTGAACTGGACGCGATTCTTGCTGTAGCTATCGGCGGAACTCTGCTGGATGGAGGAAAATTTTCCGTCAAAGGAACAGTAATAGGTGCCATTATCATGCAGAGTTTAACAACGACTATTTTAATGAGAGGAATTCCGGTTCAAGCGACGCTGATAGTAAAATCAATTGTTGTCGTGATTGTATGTCTTCTTCAGTCAGAAAATTTCCGGATAATTATGAAAAAATTATTTTCGCGCCGTCCGGCCGGAGCTTGAGTAGGGAGATGAATGATGAAATTCAATTTTAATAGTAAATATATATCAGTTATATCAACTTTTATTGTATGTTTGATGCTTTATTTTTATTCGGGCATTAAATATGACGGATTTATGTCGCTTCAGGTTTTCGTGAATTTCTTAAGTGATAATGCTTTTTTAGGTATAATCGCAGTGGGAATGACAATTGTAATTCTTTCCGGAGGTATTGATCTTTCCGTCGGTTCAATACTGGCGCTTACGGGGGTGGTAATTGCGACTCTAATTGAAAAATATCATTTCAGCCCTATGGCTGCTTTTGCTGTTTCACTTGCAATAGGTGTTGTTTTGGGAACAGCAATGGGCTGTATAATTCATTTTTTCAATGCGCCGCCATTTATTGTTACGTTGGCAGGAATGTTTCTTGCCCGTGGAATTGGTCAGGTTATCAGTCTTGAATCAATTCCTATCTCCAATGAATGGATACTTCAGATCAATTCATCAGGTATTCCTTTAACTCAAGATGTTACTCTTCCATTTATAGCAGTGCTGTTCTTAATTGTTTTCGTAATCGGATTTTTTCTTTATCAATATACGGTTTTCGGCAGAAGCGCCTATGCTATTGGAGGAAATAAAAATTCCGCAATGCTGCTCGGTGTGTCAGTCGGGTTTACAAGAATTTTTGTTTACACTTTAAGTGGTTTTTTTGCAGCTCTTGGCGGAATTGTTTATACAATATATACATCTGCCGGTTATGGATTAGCCGGGGTTGGTCTTGAACTTGATGTAATTGCCGCAGTAGTTATCGGCGGAACATTGATTACCGGAGGAGTAGGTTACATCGCCGGTACAATGATTGGTGTTCTCATCCTTGGAATTATTCAGACTTTTATTACATTCAATGGAACGTTAAGTTCACACTGGACTAGGATTGTAATTGGTCTCTTAATATGTATATTCATTTTACTTCAAAAATTTTTCATGAAAATTCAATCTGCGCGTACTCAGTAAATACTTTTCTCCGAATTCTTAAATTACAATTAACTGCCCAATGCGGGCAGTTTTTTTTATTTAAAATGATCCCTAATCACAGACACAGACGGAAATGCAATGAATAATGAAAGTCAAAAGATGAAAGAGAAAAGTTAGAAGTTAGAAGTTAGAAGTTAGAAGTTAGAAGTTAGAAGTTAGAAGTTGATAGGGATTATGTTATTAACCACTAACTGATAAGTGTCAACACATCGTGGACTTAAAAAAGTGTCAGGACATCGTGGATAC
>JBFZEW010000117.1:0-4021 GCA_041306665.1 Spirochaetota bacterium
TCATAAGGATGAGGATATGATATGATACTTTTTTCTATCAGCTGCCTGAATTCTTTTTTCTGATCATTTTTCAGTAATTCAGCAGCTTTTTGGATATATTTTTCATAGTTATCCTTACGGAATTCGCCATAATACATGCTGTTATAAAACACATATACACGGCGGCTGTAAAAAATTGAAGCTGAAATAACGGCAGCTGATACCGTTGCAAAGATTAGAAGAAAACACAGTTTTTTTATCACAAAACCTCAAAAAAAATTATTATTGCCAAAAATCTATATTATATTATTTTAGAAGAAAATATACAAAAAAAGCAATTTTTTTTTACATTTTTTTCGATTTTTACGTTATATATTT
Source organism: Spirochaetota bacterium (assembly GCA_041306665.1). Lineage (GTDB taxonomy): Bacteria > Spirochaetota > UBA4802 > UBA4802 > JAFGJZ01 > JAFGJZ01. The sequence continues at coordinate 358 of JBFZEW010000117.1, forward strand.
GAAGGGATAATCAATGAAAATTCAATATTCAGCATCATTATCATTTATCGCGCTAATGCTTATTTTAACTCCTGTTTTCGCAATTTCAGGTGATGAAGCAGTTTCAAAATTCAAAGCGAGGATGAATTCACTCACGACGCTTGAGGGAGTAATTTCTATTACCTACAGCACAGGTGCATTACAGTCAGGAAGTTTCAAATACATGGCTCCCGGAAAAATTTACGTGAAATTCAACAATCCTGCAGGGAAAACAATTGTCTCAAACGGCAAAAAACTTTGGATTTATGACGCTTCAACTCAGATTTGCGGAGTGCAGGAATTAGGCGGAGGCGGAAGCGGAGGTATTGCCTCTTTAGTTAACGGTTACTATGCGATTGCTACTCCGAGAGGCAGCGACACAATTATCAAGCTGAAAGCCTCAAACAGAACATATTCCGATCTCACTCTGCTCGTAGACAGCAATTTCACTTTGAAAAACGCATCTTTCAGAGACGCTGCGGGCAATGGTTTCAGTGTTTCGCTTAGCGGTCTGCGTATTGGTGAAAATATGCATGCGGGACTTTTCGATTTTGATGTACCGTCAAACGCGCAGCTTGTAAAAGACCCTCTGAATATAAGATAGGTAAAATGAAAAATTTATTTAAAACAATAATAATCTTTACGGCTCTGTTCATAACAGCAGATATTTCAGCCGATGAACCCTTCTATACATATGCGGGAGGATTTCTTTCCTGCGGAATGAACAGTATCACTTATAACGATTGGATTGACAATGAAACGCAGACTAATGAAGTGTCCGGATTTAATGTCCGGGCGGGTCTTGTCACGGTAATTTTCGTAAATTACTTTGCCGGAGAATTCGGCCTGGCAGGTTCATTGAATTTTAATGACATGGAAGAAACACAGGTTCATTCCGCGGACTGGTACGGTCTGTTTAAATACGTCTACAAGCTTAACGATATAATTTCACTTTCTACAGGTCCCGGACTATACATGGAATCTTTACCCGCAACCAGACAATATGATGGAGGCGGTCTTCAGTACTCTCTCGGCTCGTACATCTCTGTTACACAGAACTGGAAAATCGGAGCGGATGCCTATTTCCGTTATGGATACTTCGGCATGGGAGAGGAATCGACAAAGATGAACTATGGACTACAAATATCTTTCACAAGAAAAGCGGGAAATCTCTGAACATTTCAGAAAATTCTTTTGTGCATCTTTAATTTTTTTACTCTTCGCTGTAAGTTCAATATCATTATGCTATTTTCACGTTTATAAATTTAAAACGGATTTAATTACCGCTGTCTGCGCAGTAATCGCGCTAATAAACGTAACAGCAATTAAAATTAAGATTTCATCTGAATATTTTAAAAGCGTAAAATATTTAATTTTCATGATGTTATTATGCGCTGCTGCTGTAATTATTCCAGCACGATCAATATTAAAATCAGGGAGCAATCCCGATGAAATTAAACTCACGCGGATGAAAGTTACCGGCATTCAGCTTCTGCAGGACTCTGACATGATAACCTGCGTTGATGAAATTACAGGAATGCAGGCGTACGCATATCTTCCTGACAATGTTGAGGCGGAAAAAGGATCAATAATTCAGGGAAACATTACGCTGAAAAAAATCAGCCGGAAAAACATGTATTCAGAATATCTGATTAAAAAGAAAATTCTATATTATTTTTATTACCAAAAGACATTTGCAGTCATTCCACCGGAAAAAAGTGAATTTTCAACCAGGCTTCAATCGCGGCTGAACAATTTAATTGACAGAAAAACAACCGTCGAAAGCGGAAAATACATGAAAGCTCTGATTTTCGGAAATAAAAATTATCTTGATAAAAAACTTTTGTATTTTTCCAGACGATGCGGAGTTCTGCATATTTTCGCGGCAAGCGGCATGCATGTCGGAATCGTAATTTTCGTGCCGATGTTTCTTTTCGCATTCATGCCTAAAAAATTCCGGTTTTTAATTTCGATATTTCCGGTAGCGCTGTATCTCTATGTGGCTGGTTTTCAGGTTTCACTTATGCGCTCTTCGGTAATGTTTTTCATAACCGTTTACGCAATACTGCGGAACAGAGATGAAAATGCTTTTAACTGCCTGTTCATTTCAGGCCTTATCATTCTTTCACTTTTTCCGCATGAGCTTTATTCTCTGGGGTTTCAGCTTTCCTTCGCGGCAACACTGGCTATTCTATGCTTTTACGGCAAAATTAAAAATTCCATTTACCGGCTTCCATTTAAATTATCTGAATCAATTTCGTTATCGCTTGCCGTTCAGATTTTAACTTTACCGATTTTGTATTGCTCCTTGAAGGAGGTAAATTTCAATTCAATCGCGGCAAACATAATATTCATTCCATTTTTCTCACTTATTTTCTCAGCGGGATTAATTTGTCTGTCAATTCCTGAATCTTTATTTTTCTTTCCTGCCGCGAAATGGATTTTAAACGCGGGCTGCAGTCTCGTTTTCCCTTTAGCTGAAAAACTTTCGCACATGCCATTTTACTATACCGGAACAGAAACCGGATTTTTCCTGCTGATAATTCCGCTGCTGCTTATAATTATTTACGCAAAATGCAGAAAAACACAAAAAGTATCACTGCTGATTGCAGCTTATTGTCTTCTGATTTTAACATTCAATTTTCATTTTAAAAAAAATCATAATGATGTTATGTTCTTTTCAGATTCGGCGCTGACGATTAAAAATTCAATTTATTCCAAATTGGAATACAATGACATCATTAATTTTTACATATCCCATCACGTAAATGATGTAACAATATACCTTGATACAAATACAGTAGATAACATAAAAACTACAATGCGTTTATGCAGACAAATTAGTATCAGCAAAATTTTTATCAATGAAAATATTAACTATTGTCCGCAAACATATTTCCTTTTCGATATGCTTGAAAAAGAAAAAATAGATTTTGAAATAATTAAAATTGACAACGATAGCGGAAAATGTTATGATAAGTTAACGAAAAATCAATATTCAGGGTACTAACTTGGAACTTCTTGATAAAGCAGCACCGGATTTTACAACGCGAAACAGAAGCATAATGGAAAAATTCAAAACCGGAAATGAGGTTTTATTGCGATTTTCATTTCCGGGACGCGATGTTCTTGCGACAGTTAACGGTATAATGGCGCTTTCACTTGGCTCCCTCGATTTAATGTTCCTTCTTGAATCAATTGTTACTATCCTGCGGGAATGCATTCTCAACGCGACTAAAGCAAATACAAAACGTTTGTATTTCCAGAAAAGCGGCATTGACATAAACAATCCTGAAACATATGACGCGATGATGAAGCAATTCAAAGAAAATGTAATCGGTGATTTCGATGTAATTAAACATGAATTGTACAAAAGCGAATATAAAGTTGATTTCAAATTAAAAAAAGAACAATCGCTATTCGTGATTAAAATTGAAAATAATGCGGTAATTAATCCGCAGGAAGAAATTAGAATAAATGAACGAATAACAAATGCCAAAAAATTCAACGACTTCAGCGAAGCCTATGAAGAAATGTTCGATGAAACTGAAGGCGCAGGTCTCGGAATTATTCTTACAATAATGCTATTAAAAAATCTCGGTGTTCCCGCGGATAATTTCACTATTAAAGCGGTGAAAGACAAGAC
>JBFZEW010000118.1:0-2621 GCA_041306665.1 Spirochaetota bacterium
GTAAATTTCGTTAAAATTTTCTTTTTTTATGAGTATTTTAATAAAAAAAATTGCAATAAATCCGTATCAAATTCGTTATAAATAATACAGACATTTATTAAATTATTCAGAGGATATTTCCTTGTATGATGATTTATGTTTCAATCATATGTGCCTAATTTCCTGTATTATATTGAAATTTTCTTGTAAATCGCTATGTTTCGATATAGAATATTTAGAAGGAATTATAAAAAATAATGTTTTAATGTTACCGTGTCGGCACAAGTGCTGATAAGAAATATCTAAATTTTTCCCTGCAGCAGGAGATCGTAATGAAAAAAATCCTTTTAAGCATTCTTGTTTTACTAATTTTCCCATGCACATTTGTTTTTCCGCAGGAAACAAAAGAAATTAATTTAAAGGAAGCAATCAAACTTGCGGAAGCAAATAATACTTCATTTAAGCTATTAAAGGAATCATCGAAAGAAGCAAAAGAAAATGTCAATATTGTCTGGGGAATGCTCTGGCCGTCGCTAAGCAGTGATGCTTCAGTGACAAAAATGGGATCGGATCCTGAAAATGCAATGAGGCCTGAACAGCAGTATTCAGTCAATATCGTTAACGCTCAAATTACAATCAATCCCGGTATATTTTATAATTCACTTCAAGCCTCGCGAAAAGCATTTATCGCAGCGGAGAATAATTTAAGAAAAACCGAATCAGTAATACTGAAAAGTACCATAGATTTATTTTACGCAGTTGTCCTCTCAGGGGAAAATCTGAAAATTAAACAGGAATCTTCCCGTCTTTTATTAGAAAATTATCAGACTGTATCAACTGGATATAACAAAGGCGTTTTCTCAAGACTTAGTTATCTTACCGCACAAGTTGAATATAACAATTCAAAAACTGAATTGATAAACGCTGAAAACGATTATGAAACTTCTCTCGCTGCATTAAACATTCATTTAGGTTTTGACGTGAATAATAAATTGGCAGTCAGTTTTGATCCGGAACAATTTAACAGAGATGAATTAAATGAAATTCTTGTAAATGAAACCGAGTTTGTCAATAACATGACGGCAGAAGCATTAAAAAACCGACCTGAATTGATTCAGAAGAAATCAATGGAAGAAGTTAACGAGTACAGAACGAATGCCGAAGCATCGATTTATCTTTGGCCGACTTTCTTTGTACGAGGCAATTATAATTATTCTAAATATTTTTATCCGGAAGCTGAACCTGTTACACCTGTATCTACAGGCAATCCCATGGTTGATACGATAATGCCATATCTGACACAGACACCTGAACCTGATGAAGACTGGCAGAAATCATGGAGCGTTTCATTCGGCGTCAGTTATCAATGGGGAGCGCTATCGCCTCTTGATTCTTCACACGCAAAGAAACGCATGAGTGAAAGCCGCGAAAACCAAAGCGAGCTTGATATTGAAAATTTTACAAAACAAATTTCTCTCGAAGTTAAAACTAATTTCATTAAATTAAAATCTGCAAGACTGGCAATATTATCTCAAATAGATAACATTAAAACAGCGAGAGAAAATTACAGCGCATCATTGACTCAATTCAGAAATGGATTAATTGATAACACAGCGCTTATAAACGCGAATTTAAAACTTTTAACCGCGAGAACACTTCTTATTCAATCAATATATAACTACAACACAGCAAAATCCGAACTGAATATTGCAGTCGGCAAAGATATACTTGAAATATAAGCGAGGAATAACATGAATAAAAAACGATTCTTAATGCTTTTGATAATTGCGGTTTTAATCGTATTTACAGTTGCAGTGTTCAGAGCATGCCAAAATAAATCAGATAAAAAAGAAACTGATAAAACTGCTGTAAAAGAAATTCCAGTAAAAGCCGTTACGGCGAAAGTGATTGATCTGAAACAAACAGTTAAGCTTACAGGAAACATCATTGGTACGGAAGTTATTCAAATATTTCCGTCAGTCACAGGAAAAATTAAAAATATACTTGTGAAACAGGGAGATCCAGTCAGAAGCAATCAGACTTTATTTCAAATTGACAGAGATGTAATCGGAATGGAGTTCCGTCTTGCCTCAGTGCAATCGCCGATTAATGGCTACATTGCTTCAATATACGCTAATCGAGGAATGTCTGTCGCTCCGAATGTTCCTCTTGCAGAAGTTGTAAATCAGAAAGATGTTGAATGCGTTGTACAGATAATGGAAGAAGACATCAATACTGTCAGTTCTGGCGCGGCTGCGGAAATTAAAGTAAATTCTTTTCCAGATAAAGTTTTTAATGGAATTGTATATAAAAAAAGCCCTGTGCTTAACCAGCTTTCAAGAACTCAGGAAATTAGAATTAAAATTGAAAACAGCAGTTTGAATCTTCGCCATGGAATGTTTGCCGATGTTGAAATAATTACTGATGTTTTAAAAAATGTGCTCGTTATTCCGGTTGATTCTCTTTTTTACGACAAAGATAATATACTTTCAGTATTCATCATCCGTGAAAATAAAGCCATAAAGGTGCCTGTAAAAATTAAAACTGAAATTGGAAACTATGCTATTGTAGAAAGCGGAGTAATAACCGGAGATTCAATAATTACACTTGGTCATGAAAACGTCAATGAAGGTGATAAACTC
>JBFZEW010000119.1:0-5967 GCA_041306665.1 Spirochaetota bacterium
TAATTACTGGCAGAAAAACATTGAATCTATTGAAGAAATTACTCTTGAATTAAAAAAACTTGTCCTCAGTCTTGAAAACAAAAACCTGACTGAAAGAGAAATCAATGACTCAATTGAGAGCAAAATCAATCTTCTGCTTTCGATATATTCAAGCTATAACAGCATTAAAGGCCGTGAATATCTGCAGAAAATTCAAGCAGTATTCAACAAATACAACCAACTCGAAAAAAAGAAATCAATCTGTTTGAATTCAATTAATTTCATGATGCAGAAAATCGATGAAGAGAAAAATAATTCTTTCAGCAGTTTCCCGGGGTTGAAACATGAAGCGTTGGAAACTGATAAGCTTTCGCTTAAAAAATATGATTACAGCAAAGAAGAAAAATATTCTCACAAATGGCTTTGCTTCTCGCGTAACGGTTCAAACTTTATTGTAAATTACAGCGAAGCTGATATCATTTCTGCGTCTGAAACTAATCTAACTGTTTCAAATGGAATTAAATATATTTACTGCAACAAGAATAATTTTCAGATCACTGATTTATTCCGCGATTCGGTTTTCTGTAAAAATGAAACTCCTGAATTCATTATCAACGCGGACTCTGTTTTCTACGCTGCGGATTCAATAGAAAAAAAATTTCTTGCGAACAAAGATGTTCTTTCAGGAAGCATTGTTAAATATAATTTTTCCAACAGCGTCGCTAAAGGTTATGTTAAATTAGGCGGTAAAAGATACATCTGCCTTAAATAAAAAGAATCCCCTTTTATCGGGGATTAATTTTATTTAATTCTATTGAAATTTCAATAAATCCTTCTTTGTTACTTCCCTTTCATTAAAGCTGCATAATTTCAAATCATTAATAATTTCCGGTATAGGCATTTAAAATTATTTTCAAAACTTAATCTCAACTCCGAAGTTCGGCATTGGAAATCCTTTTTCAGTCTCCATTACAGGATTTTTATCGCTGTACTGTTGGTTATACTTCCAGTCTTCGAAAATTTCGCGCTCAAGCGCCGGACCATATACATCAATAACTTCAATGTACCACTTGACATTTCCCCATGATGGAGATGCAAGATACGAATAGCGCAGATCAAGTCTGTGGTCAAACGGCAGCTGTTTTGAGTTTATTTTATCGCTATAAACTTCACCGTAACGCACAATTCCTGAAGGCAAAGTCATTCCGCCGTCATCATCAATAATCGGGGTATAATAATTTCCGCTCAGAAGCTGGAATCTTCCGCTGAAAGTATGCTTTTTATACCTGTATCCGGCAACGAGTTTTAAAGCATGATCTCTCTGTGAGGAACTTGTTTGATATGTGTCATAGTACTTGTCCGCATACAGCGGATCGCTTATGCCGGATTTATATTTAGAAATGTTGTACGTGTAGCTCATCCAGCCGAAAGTTCCGTTAGTGTTTTCTTCCCTGTCTTTCCTTACCATGATTTCAGCACCGTAAGTAATCATCCTTCCGGATGTTTCTCCATATCTCATTTCTCCATCAACTTCCCGTGAAAAGAAAACAGGCTCGTTGGTGAATAGATTATAATATCCTTCAATTGAAAAAGTAAATAATTTATGTAATTGCTCAATACCTAACGCGTTGTGATATGCTTCAGCCGGTTTTGTGTATTTTTCTTCTTCTGATAAATTCGGCATCTGCTGAAAATAACTTGGATTCACCTGGAAAAATGTAGAATATTTTCCGCCTGCATAGGACAATGTCGTGTCACTTTTAAAAGTATAACTCGCCATTAGGCGCGGATCTAAAGTCGCCTGGCTTGTTCTTAAAAGATAATCGGAACGCACTCCAGTGTTAAGTTTCATTCCTCCCAATGTCAGCTTATTGTCGACATAAGCGTTGATTGTTTTATTCGTAACATTTTTTTTATAATCCTTTAGTGTAATATCATTGTAAGGATCAAACGGCTCGGAAAAATCGGTGATTTCAATTTTTTTACCGTCAACAACGAAATAATAATTTGTAAAACCGAGTCCCATGTCCAGAGTTGATTTATTGCTCCACCATTCAAAAGAAAAGTCGTCTTTTAAGGAAACAATATAGGGCGTATTTTTCACGTCATATTCTTTCATCCATTCCGGAGCGTCTCCAGAGTCTGAGAAAATATACGCTCGGTTTAAAGACGCGGAAAAATAAGTAAAAATCGTATTGGAAATTTTTCCTTTATTATAATCATAGTAGAGACCTAAATTATTAAAAGCCGTGTCACTGGTTAATTTTAAATTTCCCATTAATGGATCGTCTCCATCCTCGACATTTACAAGACCATCAGTATCAAGCGCTGCTTTATCTGCAGCCCCGATCGCGAGCAAACGCACAGCGTGATTTTTATTGAAATAATATTTTGTTTTCAGCTGGTAATCTCCGTAATCGGCGACAAACGGACTCTCATTTCCGAACAATTCGGCTACGCGCGGAAGTATCAATGAAAGATAACCTATTCTTCCGGAAAGAATCGTATAACCTGTATTGACCTTTTTCATTTCCCCGTCAATAAATTCTTCTTTGGTAACTGGAATTTTGAACAACAACGCGGAACTTAAAATACTGATATCAATCACTCCGCTGAATTCATCAACTGTATCGATTGTATTGATACTTATAACTGCCGCGCTCGCTTCTCCGAAATTCACCGGAAATGAAGAAGAATAAAGGTCTATTTCCTGTATCAAATCATTTGAGATTACGGAATGAAGACCCATCATGTGCATTGGATTATCAATAGGCATTCCGTCAATGTAATACCGGTTGTTAAACGCGTCTGCACCCCGTATCTGCAATGGTCCGAAAAATCCGCTTGTGCGCTCGACACCTGGAAGCGATGTTAACGCGCTTATGGAATCGCCGAAAGATGCCGGAGTTTCCTTCATGTCTTCCTGAGTCATTGTTCTGCGCGATATAGCCTGCTTTTCTTTTTTGGCCGTAATAGTGAGCGCGGAGCCCTTTATACTAAGCGGCTCAAGGCGGAAAGTTTCATTATAATCCGAGTTAATCGTAATTTTTTTCTGTATAAATTTTAATCCGTCTGAATTTACGATTATTGTATATTCTCCGGGTTCTGTCAGCTCCAATGAAAATTTTCCGTTTCTGTCTGAAAAGGCCCGTTGTTTCGCTTCAAGAACCACAATTGTCGCAAATTCAATCGGAGCATTATTCACCGAATTCAGGACAGTTCCGCTGACGGTAATTTTCTGATTCTGCGCGTACATCATTACAGAACCCAGTAAAATAAAAGCTAATATTAGTTTTTTCATTTTCACCTCAATTAATAAGTTTGAATTTAAACGGATAGGACATTTTTATAGGTACTGTCCTTCCATTAACGACCGGCGGAGTAAACCTTGCGCCTTTAAGTATTTTTTTTACATCACGAATAAATGATGCGCTTATTGAAGCGTATAAATCAGGCGGAAGATCCTTGCTTAATCGAGTTCCGAGAATGGTAACATCAAGAACTTTGCCTTCTTTTGAAATCAGCAGTTCAACATTCACGATTGCCTCAATCTCATCATTCATTGCTTCAGACGGATATATTCTCGGCAGCCTACCGATAACTTTCGGCTGCGCGATATTCGGATAAAATGAAATATCAACAGCGTCCTCCGCTTCAGATGTTCCGACTGCCCTGTCAACATCAGCTGAATCTTCCGACTGGTCTGAAGATTCAGAGGAAATTTCCTTGGAAACTTTTCTTTTCGGAGATTTAATTTCTTCCATTGAAATAAATTCCAATTGAGTAACTGCTTCTGATGACATGACGGCTTCGGTATACGATGCTGATTTGAAAAGAATTACGCAACATAAAATCAGCGAGATTATAAATGAAATTAAATACGGATGTTTATCATCCAGCTTCGCGATTTTTTCCAAAAAATTAAATTTTGTCAGGTTAATTTTATTCTTCATTTAATTCTCTGCCTTTGGTTCAGACATAAATACAATATTCAGAAAGTCCGATTCCTGAAGAACGTTCAACACCTGCTGGACAGTTTCATAGTCGAGCGACTTATCGGCTGTAATCGAAATAGTTCTGTCTTTTTCAAGACCTCGCAGCAGAAGTTCGTCTTTAAGATCGCTCAGATCAACAAGTCTACCGTCAAAATAGATATCCCTATCTTTACCGATTGTAACATATAAAGTGTCCTGCTCCGCGCCGTGAGTAACTGCAGACGGAAGTTCAACATCAACTCCTTTTGGAGGTTCTGTACTTGTTGTTACCATGAAAAAAACCAGCAGAAGGAGCGCCATGTCTGCCATTGAAGCCCCGAAACTTGTCATCTGCAGTTTATTTAAAATTGATTTTCTCATATTTCTTCTATCATCTTAACTGAAATTTTTTTTACGCCTATTTCTTTCACAATGCTTAATGTATCTATCATTCGTTCATATCTTACGTTTTTAAACATTTTTATAATAACGACAATATCGTCCGTCTGAGTTTTTTTCTGTTTCAGTCTATCTTCAAGCTGAGACGCGTTTAAAAGTTCCTCATTGCACTTGTACGATGATTCCTGAGGAATAATCTCGAAAATTCTTTCTTCACTGACATGAACAGAACTCGCGTTTTTCGAAGGCAATGACAGAAAAAGCCCCTGCCTTACCATGAATGATCCTGTAACGATAAAGAAAATCAAAAGTAAAAATGCCATGTCACCGATGGATGTTGCTTCGAACTGGGTAACAGTTCTTCGAAGACCCTGCAGGTTTTTCCTTTTTCTTCTCTTTACAAAAATGGAATTCATTATTATTCACCCTTATTAATTGTTTCTGAAATTGAAGGATATTTTTCACTCATCATCATTATCGCTTCCTCAGCCTTGCTGTTCTTATTCTGAAGTATATGCATGAAAAAATAATACGCGATAAGTGTAGGCGCCGCAACCATCAGACCGCCCGCGGTGGTGATCAGAGCTTCCTGAATACCTACCGCGACAATTTTTGCGTTTACAGTTGTTGCCGCGGCAATCGCAGCAAAGGCTTTAATCATGCCTGTAACAGTTCCAAGAAAACCGACGACTGGCGCGATATTTCCGATTCCAGCGAGAAGCGCGAAACCGCGTTCAAGATTATTTGAATATATGAAAAACGCGGATCTTAATTCATCTTCAACATCTTCTCTGTATTTCGACTTTGAATTATCGCGCAGTTCGATAAGTTTTACATTTATAAAATAATCAGTCCATACTTTTGCCCGCGTAAAATGAATTATTCTTTCCAGAATAATAGTCATTGCTCCGATTCCAAGAGCAATTAGCGGAATCATCAGCGGACCGCCTTTTTTCACAGTCATGTATAAACTGTCAGGTGTCTGTCCGGCGCTTTCCTGACCATAAATCAGCAGGGCTGCCGTCAAAATTACGGTTAACGGCGCCAGGATTTTTAATATTCGTTTTTTCATCATATTCTCCGATTTTAATTTCATTATTTCTTTATTTAACACATCATAATCTGAAAACTGTTACTTGTAAAATATATTTTTTTCAGAATCATGGCAAGGCTAAATAATAAATATCTTGATTTCCAGCCGGAAAAATGACATTTAAAACATTGAGGTTAAACATGTCAAAAAGACCAGCCTGGTGGATGGATTTTCTTAAAATATACTGGCCGCTGCAGCTATTTGCCGCGAAAATCACCAATATTCCGATTCTTGGGAAACTATTTCTTTTCTGCATGAGGCCGGTTTTTTCAGAGAAAAATTTCAGCATTAGCTACATTCCTGTAAACATTAAAGTTGAAGGTTTAGAAAACACTGTGCTTCCCGAAAAAATAATGGAAATTCTGATAAAAAATTCAGCACACCGTATCATTATTAAACGATGCAGCTGCCGGGATCTTCACAACTGTAAAAATTTCCCGATTGAAGATTCATGTCTTCTTCTGGGACAGGACACAATTACCGCGGATGAAACAGTAGCAAAACATGTATCTGTTGAGGAAG
>JBFZEW010000120.1:0-2654 GCA_041306665.1 Spirochaetota bacterium
ATTGCTCCGTATGCTTCTGCAAGTTTAACGAAATCCGGCGAGCATTCAAGGCATGTGAACGAGTATCTTTTATCGTAAAAAAGCTGCTGCCATTGCCGGACCATTCCGAGAAATCCATTATTTAAAATCGCCACAACGATCGGGAGCCTAAGCTGTACGGCGACAATCAGCTCTTGAATGTTCATTTGAATTGATCCATCGCCCGCGATGTCAAAAACCTGTCTTTCTGGACACGCAATCTGAGCTCCGATTGCAGCTGGAAGTCCGAATCCCATTGTTCCAAGACCGCCTGAGGAAATAAATGTTCTCGGTTGAGTGAATTTATAGAACTGAGCTGCCCACATTTGATTCTGGCCGACTTCTGTCGCGATAATCGCGTCACCTTTCGTAAGCTCGTATATTCTTTCAATGACATATTGCGGTTTTATCACGTCATTTGTGTCCTCATAGAAGAGCGGATTTTCGTTTTTCATTGTTTTGACGTGTTCAACCCATTTTGAAATGTTGGGAGCGACCACTTTTTTGTTTAAATCTTTCAATACGGATTTGCAGTCGCCGACTATTGGTATATCAACAATGACATTTTTGGAAACTGACGCCGGATCAATATCAATATGAATGACTTTCGCGTGAGGAATGAATTCCGTAATTTTCCCCGTAACCCTATCGTCAAACCTGGCACCGATTGCGATTAAAAGATCTGACTCATGAACCGCGTGATTCGCGTAGTAAGTACCGTGCATTCCTAACATTTCAAGTGCAAGCTCGTCTGTTTCAGGGTATGCTCCCATTCCAAGCAGAGTAGTTGTAATCGGGATTCCTGTTTTCGCGATAAATTCACGGAGTTCATCGGAAGCGTTTGAAAGAATTACTCCTCCGCCCGCGTAAACTACTGGTTTTTTTGACGCTGCAATCATTTCAACCGCTTTGTTTATCTGCACTGGATGTCCATTATATGTCGGTTTGTAGCTTCGAATATCAACTGTTTCGGGATATTCAAATTCAGTTTCAGCATTTGATATGTTAACCGGAATGTCAATAAGGACAGGACCCGGCCGGCCGGTTGTCGCGATGTAAAACGCTTCTTTTATCGTTTTCGCAAGATCGTTTACGTTCTGAACAAGATAATTATGTTTTGTGACAGGTCTTGTGATTCCGGTTACGTCCGCTTCCTGAAACGCGTCATTACCGATCATCTCCGTCGAAACTTGTCCGGTAAGAACGACCATAGGTATTGAATCCATATATGCAGTCGCAAGTCCTGTTACAAGGTTAGTCGCTCCAGGTCCGCTCGTCGCGAGAACAATTCCGGGTTTTCCGCTTGCTCTGGCATAACCATCTGCCGCGTGAATAGCTCCCTGCTCATGTCTTGACAGTATAAAATTCAGCGGAGCATCAAAAAGCTCGTGAAAAATAGGTATGACGACTCCGCCCGGGTATCCGAACATGTGTTCAACTCCTTCTTTAAGAAGGCATTCTACAATTATTTTCGCGCCTTTCATTTTCACAAGCCATCCTCCGTTTCTCTAAGAAAATTAGTAAATTTTAGTATAAATGCAGTGTCAAATAATTTTTATCATTATTTTAAAAGATTTAATTAATTAAATCACATTTAAATGCTGGTGCTAATGTAAAGTTTCATTTAATGATGGAGTTAAATTGGTATCCGGAGTTTTTCTCGAATTCAGAAATACGTTTACTTATTTCTTTTGAAAGAGCCGGTTTACTGATATTTTTTGTTGAAAATTTAATATTAATTTTTATGAGCTGAGCAGAACTTCCATCAGCAGGTTTCAGATATTTTACTTTCAGCTCTGCAAGAGCGATAATCGGCGTTTCCTTGTATTTATAAGAACGTAGACTGCCGTAATTCAGTTTTGTGCACGCGGAATATTCAATAAGAACGCTCATTTCAAAAGCTTCTGCAGAAATTCCTTTATATTCCTTTTTTACGTATGCAATAAACTCAGAAGATATTTCATTAAAGGATATTCCGGCTTTTTCGAGCTTTACTTTATCAAATTCAAAATTAAGCTGAGTTGCAGACATTCCTTCGATTGTCATATCGGCGTCATATCTGTCAAGTTCAAGCTCAGCGGAAAGTTTCTGCTGAAGTTCACAGAAATGCTCATTGCTCGTGAATTCAATTGATATAGTTTCATTTTTAAAATTATTAACAGTATTCTGCCCAGTGTTTACGTTTTTCGCGCAGCTTACTGATAAAATTACGAGCATTAAAATTAACTTTTTCATGTAACTATTATACCATATATATGGGTAAAACAAAGAAATTTTTTGACATTATTAAAATATTATATTAGAATAAAAATATAATAAAAATTTATTGCATCAATATTTATTGTTTTTATTATGGATGTGGGGAATAAGTTAGTGATTAGTGATTACTGATTACTGTGTCTGTGTCTGTGTCTGTGTCTGTGTCTGTGTATGTGTATGTGTATGTGTATGTGTCTGTGTATGTGTCTGTGTATGTGTCTGTAATCGATTACTTTTAATTTAAAAATAGGAATTGAGAAAATAATGAAACACCATTTAATATACTATGGAAAAGAAACATTGCGAGAAATTGCTCAGCCTGTCGAAGAATTTAATTCTGAGCTGAAAGACATTGTCGCGGAAATGTTTACCATAAT
>JBFZEW010000121.1:0-4877 GCA_041306665.1 Spirochaetota bacterium
TTCAGGTTCAAATGGGCTATAACGGCGGTTTAAACGGTCAGAACCTTGTGGTTTTTTCTAAAAATGACGCTGGAGTAATTTCATCCTTAATGATGGGTGATGAAAGCGGAAAAGCTCCGGCTGAAATGAGCGATGCGCATCAGAGTACTCTGCAGGAATTCGTAAGTTCATTGCTTTCTTCTGTGGCGACGCAACTTGTTGAAAGAGCGGGTGCTCCCATCAATACAGTTCCGCCTTCAATAAGTCTGGCTAATTCGGGCGCAGAACTCCAGCTTCCCGCGGGCGAAATTGTAAAAATAACGTATAGCATAAATATTGATGGAATATTGAATTCATCATTTCATCAAATAATGGAAATAAATCTTGCAAGCGGACTTGCGCGTTCAACCGGAGGCGGAGGCGGATATAATGCTGCTCCAATGCAATCTCAGCAAATGGGAGGCGGCTATGCACCGCAAATGACGGGAAATGTTAATATTAATCCCGTAAAATTCCCGCCTCTTGGCGGAGGAATGCCTCCGGGAATAGGTCAGAACATTGGCCTGCTCATGGATGTAATGCTATCTTTGACTGTTGAGCTTGGAAGAACGAAAATGCTTGTTAAAGATATTCTGGGTCTTGGCGAAGGGTCGATAATAGAACTTGAAAAATTAGCCGGTGAGCCTGTTGATCTTCTGGTTAATAATAAACTGATCGCAAAAGGCGAGGTTGTGGTAATTGACGAGAATTTCGGCGTCCGCGTTACTGACATTGTTAGTCCATCTGACAGATTGCATAAAATGGGAAATCAATAATACACTGATTTGACAGCCGCGTGCTGTCAAATTTTATAAAATTTAATGAGACATAAGATAAAATGAAGATAAAAAAAATATTTAAACTAACGATTTTCACTGCAATTACACTTTCAGCAGTATTTTCCCCCTTATCAGTATATCGGGATTGTTCAGAAATTGTGTTAGTAAAAAATGTTATTTTCGCTGCAAAAGCAACAAAAAAACCTGTACCTGTCAAAAAAGCCGTACCTGTTGAAGAAAAAAAAGAAGCTGCTGCTGTTGCTGATACAGATAAACCAAAAGTCGAAGATTCAGCCGCAGGTACTGAAACAAAGCTTCCCGAAGCGGGTGAGGACGCGACACTTTACGATTATAATAGGGTTGAACCGGATGATTCTTCGACAGGATGGATGTTTTTTAAATTTTTCTTAATTGTAGCTCTTCTGCTTACCGGTTTTTATTTCTTTTTCCGATTTGTGACTAAAAAAGCAGGCATGTCCGTTCTTGGCGGAAATACAGTCGATATAATTTCAGCTGTGCCGGTTGGTCCGAATAAATTCATACACATCGTGGATGTAGCCGGAAAAATGCTCGTTCTTGGAGTAACTGATTCGAATATTAATATCCTTACTGAAATTACGGAGAAAGACCAGAAAGACAGAATCAGACTGGAAAGTTCAAAATCTGTACCTGCCGGAAAAGCGACTTTTCAGCAATACGTTGAGACTACAGCGGGTTTTATAAACGAGGTTGTTAAAAAGACATCTGAATTGTCCGCGGCGCATAAAGAAAAACTTGCGGCAAAAAAACATCAACAGGCTGAAGTCAATCACGAGTCTGATGTTAAAAGAGAATTCACGAATTACAAAAAAGAAGATTCACCGGAATTCAAAAGAACAATGTCAAAGCGCGAAGATAATTTTTCAGAATATATTGATGATGATAAAATGAATTATTTAAAAAAACAGAAAGACAGATTAAAGAGACTTAACGGATTTGATAATGAATAAGAGAAATTTAAAAATTGTCGCGTTTCTCGTGTTTTTTCTTTGCTCGGCGGCTGCTTTCGCTCAAAGTACAAACAACGTGAGAATGCCTATTCCTAAAATCGCATTTGACATTACCGAAGCGCAAAGTCCAAAAGATGTTGCGCTTGGACTGCAGGTAATGTTTTTACTGACAATTCTGACTCTTGCGCCTGCCATTGCCATGATGATGACTTCTTTTACAAGAATTGTAATTGTACTTAACTTTGTTAAAAACGCGCTGTCGCTTCAGCAGATGCCGCCGACGCAGGTAATAGTCGGCCTTTCGATTTTCCTTACGTTTTTCGTAATGGCGCCGACTTTCACTGAAATCAACGATAAAGCGTTGACTCCATACATGGACGGTAAAATCAGTAATGAAAAATTCTTCGATGAGAGCATGAAACCACTCAGAGCCTTCATGTTCCGCCAGACCAGAAAACACGACATTGCTCTTTTCCTTGAGCTTGGTAAAATTGAAGCTAAAAGCGAAGCAGAAGTTCCATCGTACTGTTTGATTCCGGCATTCATGATCAGTGAAATGAAGATTGCTTTTGAAATCGGCGTTTATATTTTCATTCCATTCCTTGTTATCGATATGATTGTGGCAAGCGCTCTAATGGCAATGGGTATGGTAATGCTTCCGCCTGTCATGATATCACTGCCGTTTAAGATCATTCTGTTTATTCTCGTGGATGGATGGAATTTGATAATTTATGAACTTGTTAAATCGTTCAATTAAAAAGGAGAAATGAATGACTGATATTATCGTAATTCAAATTTTGCGCGAAGCGCTGATGATAATCATTATCGTTTCAGCTCCGATTTTAGGGATTGGAATGGCAGTCGGTTTAGCCGTTTCAATTTTCCAGACTACAACATCAATCCAGGAACAAACTTTGACTTTTGTACCTAAAATACTCGCGATATTCGGCGCAATTATTTTTTTCGCCGCTTGGATGATTCAAATGCTGGTCGGTTATACTGAAAATCTTTTCGCGATGATTTCCAAAGTCGGTGGTGCAGGCTGATGTACGCTTTTGTTTACAGTTTCCAGGCATTTCTTCTAATTTTTATCAGAATGCATTCAATGTTCATGACAGCTCCGTTTTTTTCAAGTGAAATTGTACCCATCCGAAATAAAGCGGCGCTTGCTTTTTTTATTTCACTCGTTATTTTCCCTTCCGTAACAGCAGACGGGTACATTGTTTCAGCCAACATGTCTCAATACGGCCTCATGGTGCTGCGTGAAGTAATTATTGGAGTTTATATCGGATTCCTTTCTTCAATAGTATTCTCAGCCTTTCAGCTGTCAGGCCAGTTCTTTGCGGTGCAGATTGGTTTTGGTATAAATGAGGTTCTCGATCCAATGAGTCAAATTTCAGTGCCAGTCATTGGTCAGCTGAAGAGTTTCATCGGACTGCTTGTGTTTTTATACATAAAAGGAGATCATTTTTTAATTAGCGCGATTTACAGGTCATATGAACTCGCGCCCGCGTTTAATCTCGTAACAGGTTCAGGTGATTTGGTTCGATACATGGTTCATTCATTCAGCGGAATGTTTGTTATAGCTCTTAAAATCGCGTTACCGGTAATAGCGACAATTTTTCTCGTTACAATAAGTGAAGGTCTTCTCGCAAAAGCAGCACCGCAGATGAACATCATGATGCTGGGTTTTCCTTTTAAAATTATAATTGCTTTTTCAATGCTGGCGATTTTATCACCCATGATTGTACGCATAATGAAGGTTGCTCTTGGCAGATCGTTTATATTTTTATCAAAAGTAATATTATACTGGCCGGCTTAGGTTAATTATGATTTTTAATGAAATTATAAAATATCAGATACTTCCCGGAATTGAGTTAACTAAATTTAAATTTGATCTTCAGCTTTTTGCTGCTGAAGATGAAGGCCGAACTGAAGAGCCTTCCGAAAAGAAAATCCGCGAAGCCCGGGAAAAAGGCCAGGTCGCCAAAACAGATGACCTTCCGGCCGCACTTGTTGTACTTGCCGGGTTCCTCATGATTTTTTTCATGGGTAAAATGATATATGACAGAATCGCCAGAATAACAATATTTTATTTTACAAATTTTGCTCATATAAATTTAGATAAATCGCTTCTCATGAAAAACGGCGCAAGAATTCTCATTGAAATGGCATATATTCTTGGACCCATTTTCGCGATGTGCGTAATAATGGCATTGATTGGAAACATCATGCAGGTCGGCTTTCAAGTGTCTACGCATCCGATCAGATTTGATTTGACAAAAATTAAAATTACTCCCGATGAAATGATTAAAAAAATATTTTTTTCGAAAAAAGTCGCGATGAATCTTTTTAAATCAATTTTCAAAGTTTTAATAATCGGATTAAGTTCTTACATTATAATCAGCGGAGATTTCAATAAAATTATCGCGATGCCGGATATTTCAATAGCGCAGGCAATGGTTGATCTTGCGTATATCGCCATTAAAATTATTCTGTGGTCAGCTATTCTGCTTCTTGTTCTCGCGGTTCCGGATTATGTGTTCCAGCGGAGTGAATTCAGGGAATCCTTGAAAATGAGCAAGCAGGAAGTTAAGGAAGAATTAAAAGAAACAATGGGAGATCCTTTAATTCGTGCCAGGCTTCGTGAATTGCAGAGGCAGATGCTTACGAGAAACATGATAAAGGCAGTGCCTGCCGCAGATGTAGTTGTAACGAACCCGACTCATTTCGCGGTCGCATTAAAATGGGATCAAAATGCAGAAATGCCTGCACCGGCTGTTGTTGCTAAGGGAATGGATTCAATGGCGTTGCGAATCAAGGAAATTGCGGCCGAAAATGACGTTTTTATGATAGAAAACCGTCCTTTAGCGCAGGAATTATATAAACGTCTTGACATAGGAGACATAATACCGGAAGATCTCTTCAAAGCAGTATCAGAAGTATATTCAATTCTATATCAGAAAGGGAAACTTAAATATGTCGGTTAGGAGGGAAATGAATGGCTGAAGCATCAGCATTTGCCCGTCTGTCAGATAATACTGACTGGATGCAGAGAAAGGATGTTTTAATGGGAATTGGAGTCATTGCG
>JBFZEW010000122.1:0-5336 GCA_041306665.1 Spirochaetota bacterium
GGCGTAAACCACAACAATACATGTCTGCCCTTTTCATGCTGTTCATCGATAAAGCCGCGCATATCATTCCAGTATAAGCTGTTCGGTTCAGCGTAAGCGGTATGTTTTGCCCAAAAACAATCAATGATTACTGTTCCCGGATTTATATTTTTGCTTTCTAAAATTTTGATATATTTGCGATAAAACATTTCATTGGCATAATCACCGCAGTTTGACCACTCATTATTTTCTCCGCCGTCATGATCATCGCGGTAATCAAGCCGCTGCTGACCCCATCCGCAAAACAAAGGACGTTTCCACCACGCGGGAATTTCCTTGCGGCCTTCGCCGCCTTTAACGTATTTTTCCGCACGAAGATAATCCGCGTAATCAGCTACCGAACTATTTTCCGAATCCGAGTTGAATTTCATGTATAAATGCGGTGTTTCAAAATTACCGTTAATTTGCGTGTGGCCTTCATAATGCAAGTTAAGCGTGAAACCGTTTTTTGAACCTGCATATTCATAATTGTTAAAATTATACTCCCCCGGTTTAACTAACAGTCCGCAGGAATTCCACTTCTGATTTTTTTCAAATGAAAAACAAAACGGAGGAGGACTTAACCATTGTTTGCACCCGAGAATGTCCGTTTTTTCAGGAGTAAAGAAAAATTTCCCAACACTCCAGTCAAATCTGGGAGAATATATTGTATTAAAGCATGGGGACGCGAGTTGATTTCTGTCATTACAGAAAAATTTCACGTAATCCAAAGAAATTCCGGTTCCTTCTACTTTGCAGAAATACTCAAGATGCTCTGGATACGCGCGTATTATATACTTTTTTGAACTATACACGGAACTTTGCGACTGGAAAATCACGTCAAGATATTTCCCACCATCGACTTCTTTTTCAAAAGATATTTTTTTTATAATTTCCTTGCCGCGTAATGGATCAAGGCTTGACGCGATTGGGAAACTGAAAAGTTCACCATGTTCATTACTTAACAATGAAACATATTTTTTAAGATTAATTTTTAATTTATAAGACGATGCTGTTATGACTAAATCACTCTTGTTTTTATCCAACTGTATTTTATTACTGCAATAATTTCCCATTTAAACTCCTATATAATAAAGCGCATTAATTATTTTAACGCACTGTCTATCATTCCTTTAATGAAATATTTCTGTAAAAAAAGATACAATACTACAAGAGGCAATACTCCAAGAAGTGCAGCGGCAGCTGCGGCTCCAAGATTTGAACTTGACTGAGAAAAAAAAGCGCCGATTGCCGGAGCAATAGTTCTTTTCGCCGGTGACGAAAGAATGTATAGAGATAACTGGTATTCATTCCACACGAAAATCCCGGTTAAAATAATTACGCTTGCTGTTACAGGTTTAAGCAATGGAAGAATTATTCTGTTAAAAATCTGTATATAATTGCATCCATCCAATAAAGCGGCTTCTTCAAGCTCGACGGGAATTGAAGAAATAAAACTACTGTATAAAAAAACGCTTAGCGGAAGCTGTCCCGTCGTAACAATCAGAATGATGCCCCAATACGTATTTACACCGTTGATTTTATTCATCATGCTGTACAAGGGAACAAGAACGCTTAACGGCGGAATCATCATTACGCCAAGGATTGTCATCAGCACAATTTTATTGAATCTGCTTTTTATTCTCGCAAGCGGGTAACCCGCGAACGCGCCCAATAGACAAATAAGTAAAATCGCAACGCTTGTAACCAATAAACTATTCAACATTGCTGTAAGAATTCTACCCCTTGAAATAGCGGTCAAAAAATTATCGAAATAAATGGAAGTCGGAATCATCCATCTTGATGAAAGATCAGTTTTTGGCTTAAACGCGACCGCCAGTGTAATATAAAATGGAACAAGCTGAAGAAATATCATCAGCAATACCATGAGTCCTGCCGGAATTTTCCAATGTAAGTTTTGTATTTTTTTAATTTTCATACTTCTACCTCACCTTTTTTAAGCACTTTATGGAGTGTAATTGTGACGATTAAAATCATCGCGAAAAGAAATACACCCATTGAAGAAGCATAACCTGCGTTCTGTGCGTTAAAATACGTGATATCAATCAAGGTTGAAATTGAATTCGTCGAATAACCAGGACCGCCGTTTGTTAAAACTTTTATGACATCAAACAACTTCAATCCGCCGATTAAATTTATAGTTACGCTTGTAATAACAGCCGGATACAGAAACGGTATTGTGATATATTTAAAAGCCTGAAAATCAGTTGCTCCGTCTATTTTTGCAGCTTCATAATACATGTCGGGAATGTTCTGCAGACCGGCAAGATAAATAATCATTGATATTCCGCAGAATTGTAACGTGTTGACAATGACAATCGCTATTAAAGCCCAATTTTCTTTGCTGAGCCAAGCAATACGTTCATAACCTAAAAGAACAACGATATCATTCAGTGCGCCGTAATTATAATGAAGAAATAAATAATATATAATACCCATAATGACAGGTGAAACCAGAACCGGAAGATAAATTACAATGCGGCTGAAATTACGGCCAAAAAATTTATGATCAAGCGTTATTGCGACCGCAAGACCAATTATCTGCTGAAAAATCGTACATCCAAAACCGAAAATCAGAGTGTTCTTGATTGCGTTGAGAAAATATTTATCTTTAAAAAGTTCAATATAATTAAGGAATCCGACATATCCGTAATTCTGAGAATAACCATTCCAGTTAGTGAAAGAAATTTTTAATCCGTAAATCAACGGATAAAATGTAAAAACCGCAAAAAGAATTAATGCCGGAACATATAATATATTAGTCGCTTCTTTCTTAAAAAACAGCTGTGACAGCCAGCCTTTACGTTGTTCCATTTCACACCCTCTTTAATTATTGATGAAAAGATAAAAGTATGTGCAGAAATATCTGCACATACGAAGATTAGCTATTTCTGCTGATTGTAAAGTTTTTCATATTCAGATTTCATTTTCGCTACAGCTTCATCGATTGACATCTGCTTAAGAACAACGCCTTCAGTAGTTGCGACAATTGCATCCCACGCGCCGTTTGGCATGAAAACACGGTCAAAATACGGCTGTCCCGCGAATTTAGTCGATCTTTCGAAAGAAGCAGTAAGCTGTTTAAGGTCAACATTTACAGTTGAAAGACCTGCAGGTGAACCAACACTTGTAGCAAGTTTTGTAAGATTATCTTTCTGAGCAAGGAAAGAGATAAAAGCTTTAGCTTCTTTCAGAGATTTAGAATCTTTCCAAATGCCAAGAGCATTTTTCTCGCCAATAACGTAATATGGTTTGTCGTTTGCAGACATTACAGGAACCTGCATGTATCCTATTTTTGCATCAGGTTTTAATTCAAAAGCCTGCATTGCAACAAAGTTCATGCACATTGTAAAACCAACATCACCTTTTGCCAATCCCATGGCGATGTCATTATTAGTAGCTGAAGAATAATCCTTGTTCATTATTCCTTTGTCTCTGAATTTAGCAACAACATCAAGAGTTTGTTTCCATTCAGCAACAGGAAATTTTCCGCTCATCAAATCAGCTTCTTTGCTGTTTTGAGTAATCATTACGCCTGGAGCGATCCAGTCAATAAAAAGACCGGTCGGCCATCTGTCTTTGCCTGCAACTGCAAGAGGAGTTTTACCAGCAGCTTTAAGTTTTTCGCAAGCAGCGATAAAATCATCCCAAGTATTGATGCTGTCAATGCTTACACCAGCTGCATCAAGAGCAGTCTGACTGTAAATGATACCAGCTATATCAAGATCAATTGGAAACGCGTATAATTCGCCGTTTTTGCCAAGCATTACAGGTTTAAGACCATTCTGAAGATCTTTCGCCCATTTCTCTTTTGAAAGATCAACGAGGTATTCCGCGTAACGTCCTTTAGACCAACCGTGAGTCATCCAGATGTCTGGAGCGTCACCGGAAGCAAGTCTTGTTTTAACTTCTCCCTCGTGGTTTGTGCTTGAAGGAATTAGTTCAATTTTAACGTTTTTGTTTTTTGCTTCGAATTCTTTTGCAAGAGTTTCATAAAGCGCGAAAAGTGGAGTATCAACTCCGGTACCAGTCATAAACTCAATTTTCTTTTCTCCAGAAGAAGAACAAGATGCTGTCATTAATACAGCAATAAGAGCTACTAGTACAAGTAAAAGACTCTTTTTCATTTTTAACCCCTTTTAATAATTATTTGAGATGATTTATGCAAAATATTTGCTGGAAGTCAAGCAAATTTTTTGCATAAATCAGGAAAAAGGAGCAAATACTTTGCTTTATGATATTTTTCGACAGGATTCCCGTTCAACAAGATTCATCTTGAGAAATACATTAAAAGAATGAATTTTCCCTTTATTATATGTTAAATCATATAAATATTTAACGAGTATTTCGGCAAGCTCATCAACATTTCTGTCAACAGTCGTTAGCGGCGGATCAGAGTATTTAGAGTATTCAATGTTATCGACTCCAATGATTGAAATATCTTCCGGGATTCTCAAACCGGATTCTTTTACGGCTTTCATGGCACCGAGAGAAATAAGGTCGCTGAAACCTAAAATCGCGGTAAAATCGCATTTTCTCTCAAGCAGTATTTTCGCATTTTTATAACCATCATCGAGATTAAAACTGCCATATAAAATATTTTCCGGGAGTTCAATATTATTCTTTTGAAACGCTTTGACAACACCATCCATCCTATTTTGAGTAACAGAATGATTTTGCGGCCCGGCAAGAATGGCAATTTTGACATGTCCACGGCTTATCAGGTAGTCAGTTATTTGAAATAGACCGTTTATATTGTCAAAATCAATATAGTTATACTGAAATTGAGGAAATATTCCATTTGTAATGACATATGGGATATTATTTTGAACAATCTTTTCAATTATTGTATTATCAACAAATGGGTCAGAAATAATAACTCCATCATAATTATCGATGAGTAGTTTATTTATCAATTCATTTTCTTCTGATTCATTTTTACCAATTTTCAATATAACAATATCGTCATTGGATTTTTTTGACTCATTGAGCAATGCGCGGATATCTGCAGATGAAGATGGATCATCCCTGTAGTATTCACCGGATTCAGGAATTAAAAGAGCGATTTTTTTAGGCAGCCCTTCAAATTTCTGCATTACGACACCCGGCGTAAACATAAATTCATCAATAGCAGCTAACACCTTTTTTCGCGTACTATCGCCAATTTTACCTTTACAGCTAAGTACTCTGGAAACTTTACTTAGCGATACACCGGTCATTTACTCTATATCTTTGAATTTTATCATATGTCCTCAAAGCGTTAGTTTTTGCAAATTTATTGCATAAACTAACGCAAA
>JBFZEW010000123.1:0-5062 GCA_041306665.1 Spirochaetota bacterium
TTTATGATAATTACACCGGAAACAATTATATAAGCATTTTTAATTTTACTTTAATCTATGGATTATTTAACAATCAAATAGTCAAGGTGATTTTCATTTAAAACATTTATTTAAAATTTGAATTTTACCGCGTTTTCATTCATAAACAGTATATTCAGCCGCGTGCAATGCATTCGGAAAGAGGATTTTTATTCATAGTCTTTTGGTTTAAATTTTAATGTAAAAAGGAATTCTCCATTTTTATCTTTGTAAGAATATAACATTGTT
Organism: Spirochaetota bacterium; assembly: GCA_041306665.1. Taxonomy (GTDB): domain Bacteria; phylum Spirochaetota; class UBA4802; order UBA4802; family JAFGJZ01; genus JAFGJZ01. The sequence goes on from JBFZEW010000123.1 coordinate 268, forward strand.
ACTTTTTTATCTTTAAACAACTCCAAACCAGGCGTTGTTTTCAAACGCTGTTTTACGAGCGGTTCTAGCCTTTTTTTAGTTTCTTTCACATTAATTTCTTTTTTCACGGCTTTTACCAATACATAGCTATATTGGAATTCATTATCAGGCAAAGCTTCAGCGCTGATTAATTGAGTTTCTTCATCAAGCATAACAGGACATAAATTTTTGACTTCATCAGCTGCTTGAATGAGATCAAAATCAATCTTGTCCTTTTCACTGACAAATCCTTCAACACCCATGTTGCTTAAAACTTTTTCCGCAACAACCACGGTCAAAACAGAGGTAAGAATAATTATTAAAATAATGCTTACTATTTGAACAAGATTGCTGGTTTTCATATTCTACTTCCTTGCATTTCTAATTGTCAGAATAACTTCAATTTATTGTCACAATCTTCACTTACACTTATGAGCACTTGTGCCGTCAAAGGGAAAGCAACACATTCGTTTTTAGAAATTCCATCATATTTACTATAACACATGCATGATATATTTCAAGCAAAAATTGAATGGCAAGCGTTTATACGATTTAATGCTTCTTAAATCATGAGACCATTTAGAATATTTTCAACAATTCATTTATTTTTTGACCGAACAGTTGTGAAGCTTTTGGCGCGTTAGCTGTAACGATGTTTCCATCAACAATCACTCCCGGCCCCGCATAGCGCGCTCCTTTAGCTTCGATGGTTTTTGCTTCAGTACCTGCAACTGTCGCGTTTTTATTCAGTAAAATTCCTGCATTCGCGAGAATAACCGGAGCGAGACAAATTGCTGAAACGACTTTCTTTTGTTTATTCATTTTCATCGCGATTTCAATAGCTGTCCGATCATTGAAAAGTAATTTCGAACCTCCGCCGCCGACAAAAACGACTGCGGCATAATCGTTGATATTCACGTCAGCAATAAGAGTACTGCAGTTTATGTTTCCGCCTCGGGATCCGTTGATTAAACCGGTTTTAGTACTCGCGATATCCACTGAATGACCATCGCTTTCCAATATGTTTTTAGTAACAAAGAGTTCTTCATCCCTGAATCTTTCAGGCGGAATAATTATTAATATTTTTTTCACGGCATTCATCCACATGCTATAAATGCTGAATTTTGCTAATTCATTGTGTTGAAAAGCAAGTTCCCTGCTGATACCTCATGTGCCGCTAATTTAGAACCTGCGCCTCATTATCGCTTATTATATCATCCGCGTTGGTTGACATCAATCTATATTTTGCACTGATAACCTGAAAAACCAAATTGAGCACTTGCCAGGTATTTTCCATAATACATAAATTAAATAAGAATCGCAAAATATTTATCATGCTTCATTGCAACAGTTTTAAATCACATAACATCACACGACACTTCCTTCTGTCTCAATAAATAATCTCTTGCATTTTGAACAGTCTCGCCTGAAGTTGTTTCAAAACAATAGGAAGAATAAATGATAAAAATATATCTTGCGCCAATACAGGGAATTACCGACCGGATTTACAGGACGGCTTTTTCAAACAATTTTAAAGGATTATGCAAAATGTTCACTCCGTTTGAACTTGCTGATATTGAAAAAAAACAAAGATCATTTCCAATTCAGCGCCTACTGCCGATTAAACTGGAAGCCATTGACATTGTTCCTCAGCTTATTTCATCTAATGCGGAACAGTTTGTCTCGACAGCACAATTACTTTTTAATGAAGGCTTCACTGAAGTAAATTTAAACATGGGTTGTCCATCGGCGGGAGTAGCATCGAAAAACAGAGGTGCGGGAATGCTTCAAAACCCTGCCGCAACGGAAAAATTTCTATCGCACGTAAATGAAAAACTCCCGGGAAAAATTTCTTTAAAAATACGCAGCGGAATCCGTTATCACGAAGAATTGCGGCAAATGACCGAAATTTACAATAAATTCAGTTTCAAGGAAATAATTCTTCATCCGCGGACAATGGAACAGCAGTATGAAGGCAAAGCAGACACTGACGTGTTTAAGATTTTTTCGCAAAACTCAACAAACAAAACCGTCTACAACGGCGACATTCTTACGGTAGCCGATTTTGAATTTATCGATGAAATTTTCCATCCATCGGAAATAATGATCGGACGCGGCCTATTAGCTAATCCTTTTCTTGCCGAAGAGATTCAGCACAAGCACGAATTGCCTGTGTCTGAAAAACTTTCGCGGCTGAAAAACTTTATTTCAGAAATAATGGACAACTACAGCAATAGTCTTTCCGGAGACAGTCACTTCCTCGACAAAATGAAGGAATTCTGGACATATCAAAGCAGAATATTTACTGAAGAAAAGAAAATTTTAAAAAAATTACGTAAAGTTCATTCAAAAAAAAACATGTACTGCATGACAGAGGAAATTTTCAGTTCAGACCCTGAAATTAAAAACGGCCGCGGCTTAACTATTCAAAATCAATATCCAGAATTTCGCTGAAACTTACGGCTTTCAGTGCGCGCTTTAAAAAAACTTTCAAATCATCATTCGGAAGATCTTTTAAAACATCTTCTACAAGAAGATCGTTCACTGAAACAGAGTCCATTTCATTGCGTTCTTCGTCCCATTTGCCGCATTCTATAACTCCTTCACCATTGACCCATCTGAGCAGTCCGAATTTTTCGGAAGTCAATGAAAAATCAAGCAGTTCATCATTACTGCTGATCGTAATTACGGCTGACTTTGCAATTAAGTCAGTATCAAAAAACGAGGCGAAAGTCAGCATTTTATAATCAGTGTTGTTAAATAATTCCACAAGCTGCATTTTATTTTTCATTTTAAGCCTCGATTCCGTGTATATCATAAATTCGACATTTATCGCTTTCATCTTAACAATGTTTTATTCAACTTTTGACAAAAATAAAAATAATTTTTTATTTACAAAATTCAAATCTTATTTCAATCATTGCTACGGATAATGGCGGTGATAAAATGAGTAAAATTTTTAAATTCGGCGGTGCTTCAGTTAAAGATGCGGATGCTGTAAAAAATGTCGCGAAAGTAATTAACTTATTTCCGAATGAAAATCTCGGGATTGTAATTTCGGCAATGGGAAAAATTACAAACGCACTTGAATCACTGCTAAAGGAGTATTTTGACAACACCGGTAACTATTCCGGAAAACTTGATGAAATCAAAAAATATCATTATACCATTGCCGAATCGTTATTTTCGGACAGAAAACATTCTGTATTCACAGAGCTTGAAAATATTTTTTCAGAGCTTGAAACTAAACTTCAAAAAAAATCTTCTGACAGTTATGATTTCGAATATGATCAGATAGTCAGCCTTGGCGAAATAATCTCAACAGTGATAATCAGCGCTCATCTCAATGAAACAGGAATTCAAAACAAATGGATCGACGCGCGCTCAATCATAAAAACATCTAACAGATACCGTGACGCGCAAATTTTATGGAACGAAACAGACAACATGGTGAAACAAAACATGGATTTTTCACTGCACAGGATATATGTTACTCAAGGTTTCATTGGTTCTACGGTTGAAGGTCTTTCCACTACACTCGGCAGGGAAGGAAGCGATTTTTCAGCGGCGATTCTCGCCTATTGTCTCAACAGCAAGGATGTTACAATCTGGAAAGATGTATCAGGAGTATTAAACGCTGACCCGAAATGGTTCGATGACACAATTAAAATCGACAGAATGTCTTATTACGACGCGACGGAACTCGCATATTACGGCGCGAGCGTAATTCATCCGAAAACAATAAAACCGCTTCACAACAAGCAGATACCTCTGTACGTTAAATCATTTTTAAATCCCGAAAATGATGGAACAATCATCACTTCCGATGCCGCGGGACTTTCTGTTCCATCATTCATCTTCAAAATCAATCAAGTGCTAATTACAATTTCGCCGAAAGACTTTTCTTTCATCGCGGAAGAAAATCTTCGCGATATTTTTCAAATACTCTCCGAACTCAATGTCAAAATCAATGTAATGCAGAATACAGCCATGAGCTTTTCGCTCTGCGTGAATGATGATGAACGCAAAATTCCGTTTTTAATCAAGAAGCTTTCATGCGATTTCAAAGTGAAATACAACAAGAATCTTGAATTGGTTACAATACGTCATTATGATCAGAAAACAATAGACCGCGTAACGATTAAAAAAGATATCCTTCTCGAAGAAAAGAGCCGTCACAATATTCAGATGGTAATGAGAAATGTTTAATTAAAAAACATCAACGCAGATTAGACAGATGTCATCGTCAAAATTATCTTTTCCGCTGAATTCAGTCAGATCAGTAAATACGGAATCAGTGAATTGCCGGCAGGTCTTTCCGGAATTTTTCAGCAAACACTCATTCATTTTTTCATACTGAAATAATTTATCCGGGCCGTCTTTTGATTTCGCGTCAATAAATCCGTCGGTATACAGAATAAGTTTCGATCCTTTTTCAAAAACAATCTCCTCATTACAGAAATTCTTGCCCGAATTTTTAATATTTTCATTCGTCATAACAGCCAGCGGATAAGACGGCTTGATGGAAAGAAAATTCCATTTCCCGTCAGCAATAACAATCGGAGGATAATGTCCTGCCGTAGCGAATTTTAAAATTCTTTCAACCGGATCATATATGCCGTAAATTGCCGTAATGTAATGGCCGCCTGTATTTTGATTTAAAACATCATTAATTATTTTCAGCACTTCAGCAGGATCTTCCGCATTTGTTCCAAGCTGCAGAAGAATTGTTTTAATCATCAGCGTCACAAACGCAGAAGGCACTCCATGCCCTGAA
>JBFZEW010000124.1:0-3826 GCA_041306665.1 Spirochaetota bacterium
TCGCAGCAGAGACTGAAAATTTTATTCAAAACGCTAAAGTAAAAATCAGCAAAAAGAATCTTAATTTAATTTGCCTGAATGATGTTACTGAAAAAGGTTCTGGATTTGATTCTGACACAAATCGAGTAACTGCGATAGCTGCTGATGGAGCAATTACTGAAATACCAATGAATGATAAATCTAAAGTTGCTGAAGCAATTCTTGAAATTATTGAAAAACTTCATGGAGGTCGCGATGCATAGAAAAGCTTCTTTCGCCGGATCGTTTTATACTGATAATGCCAATGACCTGATAAAAGAAGTTGATTCATTTATAGTAAAATCCGAATATAAAAATATTAAAAATATTAAAGCCATAATTTGTCCGCATGCAGGATACGTTTATTCCGGGTCAGTAGCCGGATGCGCTTACAGGCAGATTAAAGATCACAAAAGTGAGCTTGTACTTGTTCTTGCTCTTTCACACAGAGGCATGCTTAAGCACGGAAATTATGCGACTGTTATTCCGGACGGTACTTTTGAAACACCTGTTGGAATTTCTGCAATTGATGATGTTTGCGGACACAAACTTCTTTCTTTTGATGGATTTACTTTTCAAGAAGACATACATACGGTGGAACATTCACTTGAAGTACAGATGCCTTTTATTCAGCGTATATTGCCATCAGCTAAAATAGTGCCTGTAATTATTTCAACAACCAGGTTTGATGAAATGAAACATATTGCCGAAATTCTGCACAGTGTATTCAGCTTGGAGAAAAGATCTTTCATGACAATTATTTCAACAGATCTTTCTCACTTTCACAGCTATGACGCTGCAGTCGAAATCGACCGCAGATTTATTGATTGTCTCACTGAATTCAATCCTGCCGCTTTGTATAATTTAATCGCGGAAGGTAAAGCGGAGGCTTGCGGAATCGCGCCTGTACTTGCCGGAATGATGTTCGCGCAAAAACTTGGAGCCGATAAAATCACTGAAATTCAATATAAAAATTCCGGCGATACTGCCGGTGACAGGAACAGAGTTGTTGGTTATTTATCTGCAGCAATTCATGGAGGGCAATAATGGATCTTAATGTTACAGATGAAATTAAAAAAACTCTTCTGCGTTATGTCAGACTTGTTATTGCGGAAAAACTAAATGCGAGTGCCGGATATTTAGAAGCGGATCTTGACTTTTCGGATTCACTATACCGGCAGAAATTCGGCGCGTTTGTAACTCTTCATATAAACGGAAAACTTCGCGGCTGCATTGGTTATATTCAGGGCGTGAAACCTCTTAAAGAAACAATTCATGACATGGCGATTGCGGCAGCGTTTCGTGATCCAAGATTCAGCGCGCTATCCGCGCAGGAACTGGAAAAAATTGATATTGAGATTTCAGTACTTTCTCCAATCGAAGAAGTTGCAGATACGAATGACATTGTCCCGGGGAAAGACGGTTTAATTATATCGAAGGGTTTTTCGAGCGGTCTTTTGCTGCCGCAGGTCGCGACAGAGCAGGGATGGGACAGAGAAACCTTTTTAAATCATACTTGCATGAAGGCCGGATTATTGCCCGGGACATGGAAAGAAAGCGGCGTTAAAATTGAAAAATTTTCTGCATTTGTTTTCGGTGAAAAGGAATTTTCAAAGTAACTTAAATACCTGCAAAAGCACTCAGTATAAGGAGAATATATGAAAAAATTTAAGTTATTGTTAATGTTTATCTTTATTGCGTCCGTAACTTCATCCTGCAAAAAAGAAATAGATTACAAACCCGAAATAACTAATTTCCTGCAAAGATGGGCTGTTTCAATAAGAGACAGAAATTATCAAGATTATTCAAACATGGTTAAATATGTTAAATCGGAAGCACAGTTTAATGAAAAATATGAATACTACTATCTTCAACAGCCTGTAATTCTTAATTTAAAAAAATTTCATGATGAAGGCAATGTACAGCGTTTCAGAATAAATGTTTCTTTTTATGGAATGGATAGAGTAAAAAAAGCGAAAAGTTCCGATATTAATGGTATATTAGTAATAGAAAAAAAGGATAATATCTATAAAATAGATGAACAGATATTTATTGATAATACATATAATTAGGAAATACCTCATTTGCGTTGTAATAATTTTACCGCTTTGTATTTTCGCGCAGTCTGTTGATGAATTAAACAGGTCTGCCCAGAAGTATTATGACAACAAGCTTTTTGACAAAGCAATTACAGAGTGGTTGCGCGCGCTTGAACTTGATCCTGCAAATGAAAAAATTCAGCAAAAAATTGAAATGGTCTATGAGGAAAAACATAAAAAAGATCTTTCATTTCAGAAATCAAAAGTATATTTCAGGAATGCGCTTGATACTTTAAATCAGGAAACTTTTGTGGAAGGTGAAAAAAACGCAGAAGCAGCTCTCGAGAATTTTGCTGTTGCTTACCGTATTGATCCGAATGATCCTGAACTGAAAGCTCAGAAAGAGCGGATGGATAAACTAAATGCCAAACTTAAAAATGAACGCGAAAAAAACAATCTCGCGCAGGAAAAACTTGACAGATATAACGCTTTAAAAATTATCGCGATTGAATCTCTAAAAAAAACCGATTACGAAAGCGCGATTACTAGTTTTACTGAAATGCTCGATCTCTTACCCAAAGATTTATACGCGGTTGAAGAAAAACGAAAAGCGGAACTCGCTCTTGCAAACCGTCTGAAATTTGAAAAATTAAAAATTTTCTTTCAAAAAGGCGATGAGCTTATTGCTCAGAAAAAATATAAAGACGCTATCAGTGAATTTGAACAGATTCTTGTATTAGATCCGGAAAATTCCGATGCGAAAGATAAAATTGACACTGTTAAAGATTTACTTGATCGTGAAGAAAATTTTGAAAGACGAAGAATTCAAGCTGAGGATTATTACGTATCAGGTATAAATAATCTGAAAACGGATAATTTCATCCAAGCCGAAGATGACTTTAACAATACTCTTGCTTTAATCAACAATTACAAGGACGCTAAAGCGCGCATCGCGAGCATACCTTCGCTCAAAAAGGCTTACGAAGAACGCATGGTTCTGCGCCGTCAGCAGGAGCTTGACAAGGAATTCCAAAACGGACTTTTCTACATGTCACAGGGGAATTATAAAGCTGCAGTTTCTTCTTTTGAAAAAATGCTGATTTTAAACCCTCAGAGCGATACAGCTAAAAAATATATTTCTACGGCAAAGGAAGCGCTTCAGCAGCAGGCAGAACAGGAAGTCGATGAAAACTCACCGTACTATAATATCATTAATCCGCTGATTGTATCAGGAAAATCGCTGTATGACAAAGGGGATTATTCCGAATCATTAAAACGATGGGAACAAATTCAATCAATTTTTCCGAAAAATAAAATTGCAGGTCAGTATCTTCTTCTGTGTCAGTTTAAACTGAATCCCGAGACATTTAAAAAATTCGCAGAAGGTAAAATTTCTGATGCTAATCAGTTTGTTAAAGATAAAAAATATGAAGATGCATTATATATTTTTAATTTGATAAAATCGATTGATAGAAATTATCCGCAGATAGACGCTCTTATCGCATCAACAAAGAAAACTGAAAAAATTTATGTGGCGCCGAAATTATCCGCGGAAAAAATAAGTGCTTTATATAATGAAGCTATTTCAGTGTATACCGCAGGCGGGGCGGCAAATAAAACAAAAGCAATGTCTAATCTTAGAATTATTCTCGAAAATGATCCTGCAAATTCTAAAGCTGCAATTGCTTTGAATAAAATGGAATCTGAATCCGTAGTAAATACTGGAGTATCCCAGACCGCGAAACTTACGCCGGCTCAGGAAGCGCAGG
>JBFZEW010000125.1:0-3007 GCA_041306665.1 Spirochaetota bacterium
ACTGCCGGATGTTTTTGCATATAAGTTAAGAATTGTTTTACCGAGAGTACTTTTTCCGCAACCCGATTCGCCGACAACACCTAATGTTTCTCCTTTGCGTACTTCAAAAGAGACATCATCGATTGCTTTTAGAATCTTGGTGTCTTTTTTATCTTTAATTTCAAAATATTTTTTTAAATTTTTAACTACCAGTATATTTTCCATTTTTTCCTCAACTAACTCTGTCATGAAAATGACAGAAAACTTTATGACTTTCGGATATTCTTGTTTCCTCAGGGAATTTTTCAACGCAAATGTCTTTGCAGAAATTGCATCTGTTCGCGAATGGACATCCATCCCCAAGTGTAAATAGATCGGGAACTGTTCCCGGAATTGAAATTAATTTTTCAGTCTGTGAATTAAGCGCTTTCGAAGGCATTGAGTTTAAAAGTCCGATCGTATATGGATGCTTTGGCTGTTCAAATATTGAAAATACGTCAGCTTCTTCGACTTTTCTTCCGGCATACATTACTGCAACATGATCGGCAGTTTCAGCAACTACACCCATGTCATGCGTTATAAGAAGAAGGGACATTCGGATTTTTTCTTTTAAATCGCGCATCAATTTAAGAATTTGAGCTTGTATTGTCACGTCAAGCGCGGTTGTTGGTTCGTCCGCGATTAACAGGCCTGGTTCCGGCGAAGCAAGAGCCATTGCGATCATTACGCGCTGTCTCATTCCGCCTGAAAGCTGATGGGGATAGCTTGATGCCCGTTTTTCCGGCGCAGGAATTTTCACCATCTCAAGCATTTTAACAGCTTTTTCAAGAGCTTGTTTTTTCTTCATGCAGTGATGGGTAATATAAACTTCGGCGATCTGATCGCCGATTTTAAAAACAGGATTGAGCGAAGTCATTGGTTCCTGAAAAATCATTGAAATGCGTTCACCTCTGACCTGGCGGATTTCATCTTTTGAAAGCTTCAGAAGATCCGTTTTGTCGAAAATTATTTCTCCGGAATCTATTTTGCCCGGAGGCGACGGGATGAGCTGAAGAATGGAATTAGCTGTTACTGATTTTCCGCAGCCGGATTCACCAACAAGCGCGAGAGTTTCACCTTTATTTATGTAAATGTCCAGATCGCGCACAGCACGGACAATTCCTTTCTGAAGATGAAAGTTCACGTTTAAATTTTTTATTTCTAAAATTTTTTCTTTTTCCACTTAAATGCTCCGAAAAATTAATCTTTTAACTTTGGATCAAGTACGTCTCTAATGCCGTCACCGAGAAGATTGAATCCTAAAACAGCGAATAAGATTGCAATGCCCGGCAGAGTTACAACCCACCATGCGGATGCAATGTATTCCCGTGAAGAAGCAATCATGAGACCCCATTCCGGAGTAGGCGGCTGAGCACCAAGTCCAAGAAATGACAGCGCCGCTGATTCTATAATTGCAGAACCGATACCCAGAGTCGCCTGAACAATCAGCGGAGCAAGACAGTTGGGAAGAATAGTCTTTACCATCAGTTCAAAATGCCCGGCACCTACTGATTTTTCCGCGGTAACGTAATCATTTTCCTTTTCGCCCAGTACAGACGCGCGCATGATTCTGGCATATTGAGGGAATTTCGAAATTCCAATGGCTAACATCGCGTTTATAAGCGATGGTCCTAAAATCGCGACAATGACGATTGTAAGAAGGATGTAAGGGAATGCCAGCATGATGTCAATGATGCGCATGAAGAATTTATCAATAAATCCGCCGAAATATCCTGAAACCAAACCGACCGTCGTACCGAGAAATAGTGCGATTGAAACGGACAGGAAGCCGATCCACAATGAAATTCTTGACCCATACATGAGTCGCGAAAGCATATCACGGCCGAAATCATCTGTACCAAGAATATAGCCGCCGGTAAAAGGTTTTGTCAACCGGTCGGAAATGTTCTGCGCAATGGGATCATATGGCGCAACAAACGGCGAAATAAATGCGATTATTACAAAAAAGATTATTATGTAAAGTCCCATCATCGCGGATTTGTTTTTTTTAAGATGGTACCATGACTCGGCGACAAAACCCGGTTCTTTTACCGATTCGGCATTTTTGTTTTTACTGAAAAATTTATTTTTAATAATATGTATCATAATATCTCCGCTACTCAGCTCTGATCTTTGGATTAACAAATGAATATAAAATATCAACAGCAAGATTTAACAGCACGAAAAATGTTGAAATAAAAATGATTCCGCCTTGTATTGAAGGAATGTCGCGGGATTCAATCGCATGATAGAGCCATTTTCCGATTCCCGGCCAGGCAAAAATAGTTTCGGTTAAAAGTGCTCCTGACATTAAAAGTCCGAACTGCAGACCAACGACAGTGACAACAGGCAGCAGCGCGTTTTTTAACGCGTATTTAAATATTACTTTGCGTTCGCTTACGCCAATCGCTCTCGCTGTTTTGATGTAATCTTCTTTTAAAACTTCCAGCATTGAACTTCGTGTTATTCTCGTGATAATCGCAAGCGGAATTGTTCCAAGTGTGATTGCGGGCAGAACTAAATGCATGAGTACTGAACCCAGTACTTTGATGTCGCCGGTTTTAAAAAGATGAATGACTGAATCTACGATATAGAAGTTTGTGATCGGCGTGAAATAATAGCGGATGTTGTATCTTCCGCCTGTCGGGAAAATGTTCAGTTGAACTGAAAAAATTATTATTAGAACAATCCCAAGCCAGAAAACCGGCATGGAAACTCCTATCAGAGCGCCTGACATGGACACATAGTCGAATATTGAATATCTTCGTGTTGCTGAAATTACGCCAGCGAATATGCCGACGGAGGTGGCAAAAAGCATTGCGAAAATTGTCAGTTCGAATGTCGCGGGGAAATGGGTTCTAATTTCATCAGTAACTTTTCGTCCGGTTTTTATTGATTTCCCGAAATCAAGACGCGCTACATTTTTCAGATAGATAACGTATCTTGTCATCATCGGTTTATCAAGCGCGTATTCCTTTCTGAGTTTCTC
>JBFZEW010000126.1:0-6314 GCA_041306665.1 Spirochaetota bacterium
ATCACTGCCTCGGGAGGTTCTCTTCGCGGCAAATCATTGGATGAACTCGAATTTGTAACTCCTGAAATCGCGCTTAAACATCCGAATTGGAACATGGGAAGTAAAATTACAATCGACTCATCGACTCTAATAAATAAAGGGCTTGAAGTCATTGAAGCGCATTTTCTTTTTAATTTTGATTATGATAACATTGAAGTCGTCATTCATCCTGAGAGCATCATACACTCGATGATTGAAACAAATGACGGCGCAGTATATGCGCACATGGGTGTAACAGACATGGTATTTCCAATTATGAATTCCATGTTTTATCCAGATAAAAAAACTAATAGTTTTGGAAAGCTTGATCTTGCGCAGATAGGGAAACTGACATTTCAAAAATATGATGCTGTTAAATTTCCAGGTCTTAAACTTTGTTATCAGGCGGGACGTGAAGGAGGATCAATGCCGGCAGTTTTGAACGCTGCGAACGAAATTGCGGTAAACGCGTTTTTAAATAAGCAAATTAAATATACGGATATTGTGAAAATAATTGAAAAAACAATGAATAGTCATGAAACTATTGATGCTGGTGATATACTTACAATTTATGAAATAGATAAAAAGTCGCGTGAAACAGCTAATAGCATTTTAAAGGAGATAAAATGATTCCAATTTATATAATTTCAGCAGTCGTGCTGCTTGGATTTTGCGTATTTGTACATGAGCTTGGTCATCTTTTGGGCGGCAAAATGGTCGGCATCAAAGCGAAAACTTTTTCGCTCGGATATGGCAATGGTTTCATCAAGAAAAAATGGGGAGATACTACTTATCAGATTACATTGATCCCGTTCGGCGGTTACTGTTCATTTTACGGCGAAAACATGTCCGATGATCTTGAAGGAAAAAGCTATGAATTTTTTACTGCATCACCGTGGAGACGCCTGGTTACGGTAATAATGGGTCCTTTGTTTAATCTTTTCTTCGGTATTTTAATTTTTTTCATAATGAACATGGTTGGATTTTCCGTTGAAACAAACAGAATCCGGATTCCTGAATTTTTTGCTAAAGCCGGGATTGTTACTCCTGCTGAAAAGGCCGGACTTATCAATGGTGACAGAATTATATCGATTAACGAGAAAAAAGTTTATAGTTTTGAAGATGTTATGACCGGAATTGTTTTTTCAAAAGGCAAAGAGCTTTCTCTGGATGTTGTACGCAATGAGTCAAACATAAACATTAAAGTAACGCCTGAAACTTTCAGTGAAGGCGGATTCCAGAGTATCGGCATAATGCCGTACGGAAATAAAATACTGGTTTTGGAATCTATCGAAGGCGAGGCCGCGGCAAAGGCAGGAATTAAAAAATATGATGAAATTGATAAAATTAATGATGTTGTAATTAAAAGTCCCGAACAGTTTGTTGAAATTATCCGCGCAAACGCGCAAAAAGAAATTTCTCTTTCTATTGTGCGGTCAAATTCCAAGCAAATTATTAAAGTTACGCCTGCGAATAAAGAATCATTGACCGTTAAAAACATTAAAAATGAAAAATATTCTGATATTGTTGATACTGTAACTGTCGATAAATTTAATCTCGTTGAAGAAGCGATTAAAACAGGAAAACTTTTTTTAAATAACATCAAAGTTACTGATAAAGCTGAATTCATTGAACTTTTGAATGTCAATGCGGGAAAGTCCATATCGCTTAAAATTCCAGGAGGAAATTACACTGGTGAAGTTACATATAATTCCTTCGGATATCTTGGAGTATCGACAGATGTTGCAGCCGAAATGAATTATATCAGGTATCCTTTAGGTAAGGCATTTTTGAAATCATTGACAGACCCCTATGATTTCATAATAGTTAATCTTAAAGGGCTGCAGATGGTTTTTACCGGTAAAGTCGCTGTACGGGAAAATTTATCAGGACCAGTGCGTATTGCGCAGATTGCCGGTGACACCGCTTATTATAGAGGGGTGCGGTCATTTATTATTTTAATGGCAAAAATTTCCATCATACTCATGATAATGAATCTGCTTCCGATCCCTGCCGTTGACGGCAGCTACATTCTGATTTTTTTATATGAAGGCATTACGCGCAGAAAAGTTAATGAAAAGTTAATGCGTGGTTTCCAGACGGTTGGATTTTTTATTCTAATAACTCTGTTTGTTTTTATCATGTACAATGATATTTCAAATATATTTAAATAAATGATAAATATAAAAAGAAATCTGACAACTAAAATCCGGGTTAAAGATCTTATTATCGGAGGTAATGCTCCGATAGCTGTTCAATCAATGACCAATCTCCCTCTGAAGAATGTAAGCGGAACGATCGATCAGATAAACCGCCTTGATGAAATGGGTTGTAATCTCGTGCGCGTTGCTGTAAAGACAATCGATGAAACGCAGTATCTTAGAGAAATTATCAGCAATGTAACTCTTCCGCTTTGCGCGGACATTCATTTTGATTACAGAATAGCGTTAAAAGCAATTGATGCTGGAATTCACAAAATAAGAATTAATCCGGGGAATATTGGAGACGTTGAACGCACAAAACAGGTTGTCGAAGCGGCAAAGCAGAATCAAATTCCAATCCGCATTGGAGTTAACGGCGGTTCAATAGACAAAAATAAGTACAGTGAACCTACTCCCGATGCTTTAGTCGATTCGGCAATGTCGCATGTACAGATTTTGGAAGATTTAAATTTTACTGACATTGCCGTTTCAATAAAGTCTTCCGATATTTTCACAACCATTGAAGCGAATAAAATTTTATCACAGAAAAAAAATTATCCAATACATGTTGGTTTAACCGAAGCCGGCTTCGGAAGAACATGTCTTGTTCAGAGTTCAATCGCCATAGGTCATCTTCTGTTGAACGGAATTGGCGATACAATCAGAGTTTCAATGACAGGTGATCCATATCAGGAAATTGATGCCGCTTATGATATTCTGCGTTCACTTAATTTTATTGATTATGGAATTAAAATAATTTCATGTCCAACCTGCGGCAGAACTGATGTAAGTATTGATCTTCTCGAAATCGCGGAAGAAACAGAAAGAGAATTGAAAAAACGTTTTGCGGATAAACTCATGCATAAAAATAAACTCATTTCCATCGCCGTGATGGGCTGTGAAGTAAACGGCCCAGGTGAAGCTTCGCACGCTGATTATGGAATCGCAGGCGCAGGCAGCGGTAATTTTCTTCTTTTTAAAAAAGGTGCGAGTAAAGGAAAAATTGCACGAAGCGAAATAATTAAAAAATTATCAGAACTTATTGAGATGGAAATGGATTCGTAGTAATCAGTTAGAAGATGAAAGTTAAAAGTGAACGGTGAACAGTAATCAGTAAACAGTGAAAAGTTAACGATAGACGGCGATTATGTTACCAACTACTAACTACTAACTACTAACTACTAACCATTGCCACAAACAGATAAAAATGCAATGAATAATGAAGAATAAATAGTTAGATGACTCAGACATCACAATCAAAGGAAATAATGAAAGCAGAGATATTTTCGATAGGCAATGAAATTACGAACGGCGATATTGTTAACACAAACGCGCGTTATATTTCGAATAAATTGAAACAAATCGGCATTGATGTTATAGCGCATAGATCCATCCGTGATAATAGAAATGAAATTCTTGATGCGTTCGATAATGCATTCTTGCGTGCTGATATAATTATTACGACCGGCGGTCTTGGCCCGACTGTGGATGACATGACAAAGGAATGCGCTTGTGAATATTTCAATAAAAAATTGATTGTTCATGATGAGTCTCTCGTAAAATTAAAATCATTTTTCAAAACTCTCTGTCGTGAAATGCCGGTAAATAACATTAAACAGGCAATGTTTCCTGAAGATGCATTTATTCTGAAAAATGACAAAGGTACTGCTCCGGGTGCTGTGTTAACCAGCGGGAATAAAAAAATAGCCATGCTTCCCGGACCTCCTTCAGAAATGATTTATATGTTCGATAATTATCTGTACAGTTATCTTCAGGGTTTATCAGATTCGGTATTTTCAGCGAAAACAATTAAGTTTGCCGGCATCGGTGAAGGTGCGATGGATGAAATGCTGAAAGACATTCTAAATGAAGACGGCAATCCAAAAGCCGCTCCATATGCAAAGGATTCGTACTGCCAAGTTACCATAACCGCGCACGCGGCGACTAAAAAGGAAGCAGATTCTAAACTTGAAATTCTTGAAAATGAAATTCAGCAACGAATGAATGAATACGTTTTCGGATTCGATGATGATGAAATGGAAACTGTAACGGCGGAAAAACTTATTGAAAAAAGACTTTCTGTTGTTACGGCTGAAAGCTGTACTGGCGGTATTATTGCCGGACGGCTGATAAATTTCCCTGGCGCGTCCTCTTTTTTCAAAGAAGGATATATCACATATTCAAATGAATCAAAACAATCGATTCTGAACGTTAACGCCGATACAATAATGAAATATGGCGCGGTTTCGGAACAGGTTGTCGCAGAAATGCTTGACGGCGCATTAGAAAAAAGCGGCAGTAACATAGCAATTGCTGTATCAGGTATTGCCGGTCCCGACGGCGGAACTCTTGAAAAACCAGTAGGACTTGTTTATGCTGGCATTAAGCATCTAAATCATGTAGAAATAAAAAGATTGAATCTTTCCGGCAGCAGAAATAGAATACGGGAAAGAGCGGCGTTTACGGTAATTGACATGCTCAGAAGATATTTAAATACAATATAAGGAAAATATATGTTTGGAACAGACAGTTTTAAAATTCAGGGTAAATACTTTTCAGGTAACATTGAAACTGAAGGTTATGCCAAAAGCTTCAAAAAAGCGGAAGTAATAATTACAGAATTTGAAGAAGCGGGTGTTTATTATGCGCAGACGAATAATTCGGAAAATTTAAGTTCTCCGGAATATATTTTAATCAATAATTTCAGCAAAGAAAAAGTTACTGTGATTTTTGTAATGGATTCGCACACCTTTAAAAAACCAAAAAGTTATGAAAAGCTATCGTCATTACTGCAGAATAAAAACTTGATTATTATTAATCAGCCGGGCAGCGAGAATTTATCAGAATATTCTGAAATTGCCAAAGATATTGATAACTTTATTACAGCAAAAATAATGACTGTCAAACTGATTGAAAATCTCATTTTAAAAATCAAGGAAAATAATCCTAAAAAAATCGCGGTTTCAGGTTCCGGAGATGGAGCGTGGGTTGCTAATTTACATACTGCACTTTGCGCAAGCGCTTCGGTGTACATTCCATTTTATTCAGGTAGCGGGACAGGCGACATGTTTTTTAACAGCGGTCTAAAAAATTCAGTCTCATCGGAAGCCCGGAAAAAAGAAATGCAGCTTATTAATTTGTTGAATTTTGATGATATATACATGTCAAATTCAAAATTATGCCGCATATTTCCGGTGCTAAGCGAAAACGATGAATACAACAATCTGATGCGTCAAAGAACATCGTTTCAGGATTCCGAAATTAAAGTTACTTCAAAATCATATTCATCTGCTATTTCTGATCAGAAATTTTTCGCTGAATACATTAATTCTGTACTTGAAAAAAGATAAATTTAATCTATTTGACAAAATATAATTAATGCTGTAAATTTATTTATGGTTACTTCTAAAAACCAGTAATTGCAATTTTTTATAAAATCGTAAATGCTGGTTTTATCATCATTAGTGCCGGCATGGAGTATTAAAAAAAATAGTTTTTAAAAGTAACGTTATGTGAGGAAATGGTGAAAAAATCATTCATAGCAGCAATATTTTTGACATTTTGCGCGTCTACTAATGTGTTCGCAATAATGTCAACCACCCATAATGATGGCCCCGAGGACGCTTTTAAAAATCCGGCGATAACCGCATTTTCAGAAAGCAGCTGGATTTTAATCGGCGGCTACAATGTGCATAATATATATGACAACAGTGATTTGAAATTGAAATTCGGATCTGAGGATTCGTCAATAGATTTTAACGTGATTGATGAATACAATGCATCAGCATTTTTTGGATTTATTTCAAACAAAGGTAAAAATTCTTCATTCGGCATGACAATAACACCGGGAAATGATTACATATTCAAAATGACAAACACTGAAAATAATATTGAAATCAAAAATGTTTATACTTCGGCTGGATATATAAATTTCTATATTTTTGAAAAAAACAAAGAAATTGAGGTCAATCCGCAGTTTTCATTTTTTTATTCGAAAAAGATTTCTGCTGGCTCTTCCTTAGGTGTTAAGACGAATGTTACTTATAAAAATAATATTAAAAATACTGAAAGTACAACCACTATTACCGACTATTT
>JBFZEW010000127.1:0-4661 GCA_041306665.1 Spirochaetota bacterium
TCTGCATCAAGCGGAGAGCAAAAAGACATTATTCTTTATATTAATGATGCTAAGACGAAAAATATTGAAGTGCTTCCGCCATCAATTAATACGAGCTCATACGATTTTACAATTGAAGGAAATAAAATTCGATTCGGTTTCCGAGCTATAAAAGGTGTCGGAGACAAAGCAATTGAATGCATCATTAATGCAAGAAATATAAACACTAATTTCAGCGATTTAAAAAGTTTTCTTGAAAACATTGACCTCTCTGTCGTGAACAAAGGAGTCATTGAAGCATTAATAAAATCCGGTTCATTGGACGCGATACATCCTAACCGGGCTCAAATGATGACCGGAATTGATATTTTAATCGATAGCGCGAAGCACCTTCAGAACGACAAAAAATCAGGACAGGGAAATCTTTTCGGCGGTGAAAATTCACCGCAGGAAGCAGCAAATCTTGATCTTCCGAAAGTAAATGACTGGCCTGACCACACAAAACTTGCGTTCGAAAAAGAAATCATGGGCTTATATGTTTCAGGGCATCCGCTTGCTAAATATGAAAAAGAAATTAAACAGTACTCTTCTTGCTAAATTTCGAATCTGCATGAAAAATCAAATGAAAACAATTCAGTTAAAGCAGTACTAGTCGGCATAATCGAAGAAACTGAAATCCGCAGATCAAAAAAAGATAAAGAGTTCGCGAAAGGTATTCTTGAAGACATGGACGGCTCAATTCCTGTTTTAATGTTTCCAAAAAACAGAAAGAAAAATTTTGATATTGCCGAAAAAGAATCTTTCAGCAGCAAGGAGCTCGTTCTTGTCAGCGGTTCAGTCGAATTCGAAGACGGCAAGCCGACAACATTTTTTATTAATGAAATCATTCCTCTGAAAGAAGCTAGAAAAAAGTCTATTTCAACTCTGCATATTAATATTGATCCCATCGGAATGGACGATTCAATGATCGAAAGCATCAAATCAATTCTTGAATCCAATAAAGGTGAAGTTCCAGTTTATTTTCATGTACTCGATCATGGCCTTGAAAAAATAATAAAGGCTCATCAGTGTTTCGGCATAAAACCGACTGAGACTCTTATTGAAAATTTATCATTAATTATTGGAACCGACTCTTTCCGTTACACATTTAAAATGAGCCACTGATCACTGCTAATTTATTCATTGAATATAAAGCATGAAAATTCATATTGACAAATTTTTCCTAAATATTACAAAGGAATGTCCTTAAATCATGCTGTTTTAGTTCCTTAACAATCACAAGTACTGATAAAATCAGTACACGCGATTTTTTAAAAAAATGAAAATACTGATCTATAAAGGTGCCTATAAGTATTATGAAAAAAATGACATTTCCAAAGAATAATACAGTGTTTTACATTGATAAACTTACCGCAAAATATGTGTACGATGAAATATATATTAAAGACGCATATTTTCAGAATGGAATTGAAATTAAAGATAAAGACATAATATTTGATGTGGGCGCAAATATCGGACTTTTTGAAAAATATGCATCCGAAAAATTCAAAAATCTGCAAATATTCACATTTGAACCAGTACCGCAGATACACGCGTGTCTTCTTAAGAACATTGAAAATCTTGATTCAAAAATAACAGCTCTGAACCTTGGACTATCGGACTCAGAACGTGAAGATGAAATTAATTATTTCCCTCTCGTAAGCGGTGATTCCGCAATTGACACATTTGACTTTGACAGAAAAGTCCAGGGATATCTCGATACCTATAAAGAAACCGTATGCAAAACAAATCATTTTGCAGCGATTGTTCCTGTATTTCTTAGAAAGAAAGTTATAGCATGGAATTTAAAAAAACTATATACCCCGCAAAAAGTAAAAATCAAATTAAAAACTCTTTCGCAGATAATCAAAGAATATGGAATTGAAAAAATAGATTTACTGAAACTCGATGCTGAAAATCATGAAACCGAAGTTCTGAGCGGAATCGAAAAACCCGACTGGATTAAAATCAGACAAATCAGCATGAAAGTTCACGATCATTTAAAAAATAAACCTGACATTCTTCAGAACACAATTAATCTTTTAAAGATAAACGGTTTCAAGGTGCAGATTGGAGAACACGATGCCCGTGCTAAAATGGGCGTATACATGCTCTACGCGAAAAATACATTATGACTTTCTGTTTCTCTGCACAACTCCCATCATATTGTAAATAAGCCTTGCTCCCGTAAACGCGGCCATGTGAAGATTTTCGATAGGAGCAAACTCAACGACATCAAAACCGATGATTTTTCTTTTTTCCGATACTGATTCAACTGTTTTAAAAAAATCATACCAGAAAAGTCCGCCTGGCTCGGGAGTGCCTGTTCCAGGCATTATTGAAGGATCAAGCCCGTCGACATCTATCGTAATATATATATTTTCAGGAAAATCCGACGGCAACTTAATGTTGAAATTTCCCAATGCATATAAATCTTTCGCATCATGATGTATTATTCTGTTTTGTTTTCTGAATTCGACCTCGGCAGGAGAAAGACTTCTTATTCCAATCTGGCAAAAAGGCACATCCATCTCATAAATTCTCCTCATTACGCATGCGTGGGAAAACTTTGATTCTTCGTAAGTATCGCGCAGATCAGCATGAGCATCATATTGAATTACGCCAAAGCTATCATAATGTTTTTTTAATCCTTTAACGCATCCGTAAGTTACTGTATGCTCACCGCCGAGAGTAACGGGGATTTTCCCTTTGGATGCCGCCAACGCTACCGCGGAAGAAATATTTTCAATTGTCTCTTCAGGTCCTCCGTCGCAGTTTACGAACGGTAAAGTATAGATTCCTTCATCTGCGGGGCATGAATAACCGTCAAAAACTTCAAGCTGCTGAGATGCGCTAATCAGAGAAGCCGGACCCATTGAAGTTCCAGCGCCGTATGATACAGTTTTTTCCATCGCCGCCGGAATCACATGAAAGAGAGAACTTTCAGAACTGTTTTTTTTTAATTCGCTTTCGAGAAAACTTAAATTTCCATTCATGAGAGCCTCGTTTTAAAATCTTCATAACCGAATGTTTTTTTGTGAAGCACCTTGTTAACATCAGAATTATAATAATATATATCCGGGAGTTTAATTCCGTTGAATGTGTTATTTTTCACCATTGAATAAATTGCCATGTCTGTAAAAATTAATTTCTGTCCGCGTTTCAAAGGTTCATCGAAAGAATAGTCACCGATAACATCTCCGGCAAGACATGACAGACCCGCAAGTCTGTAATTGTATTTTTTCTCTCCGGACTTTCCCGACCCGATGATAAACGGCCTGTAAGGCATTTCAATAACATCAGGCATGTGAGCCGCGGCGGACGCGTCAAGTATCGCGATTTCAACGTCATTGGATATTACGTCAAGTACTGTCGAAACAAGAAAACCGGTATTTAAAGCGACTGCCTCGCCGGGTTCAAGATAAATCTCAGCGTTGTATTTCTTTTTGGTGCGGTCAATCAATCTGCAAAGCAAATCTACATCGTAATCTTCACGGGTAATGTGATGGCCTCCGCCGAAATTAATCCAATTGCAATCATGCAGTACGCGGGCGAATTTTTCTTCAACAGCGACAAGTGTTCTTTCAAGAGAATCAGAATTTTTTTCACACAAAGTGTGAAAATGAATTCCGGAAATATGTTCAGGGAAATTTTCTGGAAAATTACTTTTTGTTATTCCAAGACGCGACTTCGGGGCGCAAGGATCATACATTTCAACGTCAGTTTCTCTGTGCTGAGGATTTATTCTTAAACCAAAATCTATTCTATGCGAATTTTTTAAAATTGCATCTTTAAAAAATTCATACTGGCTCATTGAATTTAGAACGATATGATTCGAAAATTCAATGAGCTCGGCAAAATCTTTTTCACTGTATGCTGCGGCAAACGAGTGGACTTCCTTTTTAAATTCGTCCCTGCCTAGCCTTGCCTCGTGCGGAGAACTCGCGCAAATTCCGGCTAGAGTTTCACTGATAAGCGGAAAAGTGCAATACATTGAAAACCCCTTCAGCGCAAGAAGAATTTTAGCTCCTGTTCTTTTCTGAACAGAATCAAGAACGTCGAGATTCTTTTTCAACAAAACTTCGTCTACAATGTAATACGGCGTTTCAAATTGAGCATAGAGATCATGTTTCATTTAATGAAAATTTCCTTCCATGGAAGCCCATGTTTATTCAACGCGTCCATAAACGGATCAGGATCCATCTGTTCCATGTTAAAAACGCCTTTCCCAGTCCAGATTTTTTCAAGCATCATCATTCCGCCAATCATCGCAGGAACACCTGTTGTATATGATATTGCCTGCGACTGAACTTCTTTAAATGCTTCTTCATGATCGCATATGTTATATATGTAATATTTAACCGGCTGACCGTTTTTAATTCCGCTGCAGATGTTACCGATACATGTACGGCCTTTTGTCAATGGACCAAGAGAAGACGGATCAGGAAGCACCGCTTTTAAAAACTGCAGAGGGACTATTTCATGACCGTTATACATTACTGGATCAATTCTCGTCATGCCGACATTCTGAAGAACTTCAAGATGTTTCAGATAATTCGCTGAAAAACTCATCCAGAACTGCGCCTTTTTTATTTCAGGAAAATGTTTTACTATTGATTCAAGTTCCTCATGATACATCCTGT
>JBFZEW010000128.1:0-2940 GCA_041306665.1 Spirochaetota bacterium
TTAAGCATCCTTTTTTTTATTTTGAAATGTTCCGTAAATTTCTATTGTAACCGTTTTGCATTCATTGTAATTCTGTTTGGATACTGTTCCTTAATGTCAATGCTGAAACCAATTGCATCGGCTTTGCCGTTCAACTCATCAGCAAGATCTTCGGTTTTTCCGGCAAACTGCACTTCTATTTTAGCAGTCTGACCAGCGCTTCCGCGAAGATAAATCTGGCTGATCCCTCTGATGCGTTTTGAAAGTTCATTTCTGAATTTCGTCAAATCCTTGCTGTCAAGACCCGTAATGCTGATCATTATTACTCTTCTTGTAGCCGCTTCGAGAAATTTTCTTGAAATAGCGTTTATGAAATCACCCGACTGGAACACACCCGCGTCATCCTTTTTGCCAAGCACGGTTGTCCGTTCAAGACATCTTTGAATTGCATTTTTGGACGCAGTGTCGGGATTTATATGCGCTGACGGCGCGTCAGCTGATACGGTCGCAAGAATGCGGCCTGTATATACATCTATCGCTTTTAAATTAATAATCGCGGATTTCGACTGCATATTGGTATTATACTTTATTAAAGTCCCGGACTGATCGGTAGTTTTTGATTCTCCTACAATAATAACTTCCGCTCCCGCGTCATCCAACAATAAAGACTGAACTTCTCCTGTGACCTGTCCGGCAATCGCCTTGTTCATTTTGGATCTTTCTTTTTTAAGCAGCTGCTGCGTCATTGCTGCATCAACGAATTCAAAACCGGCATTGCCCATAATACTCATCATTGTTAATTCCGTAACAGTCAGGCCAGGCATATTTTCTTTGCCTTCAAACGTCTCTGACACTAAAACCATGAATCTGGGTCTGCCGTAATTTTCAAGAGTTGCCTGTATTGTATCATTCACAGCCTGCGGATAAACTGTACCGGTAATTGTAACCCAGTAATGTCCGTCCTTAGCTTCTTCTTTTTTAATTTTATAATCTTTGACCATTCCTGTTGATCGCGCTTCCACAATTGATTCGACAAGCGCGAAATCTTCAACAAGCGCTCTTCCTGAAATCATTGTACCGAGTTTCTGTTTTACAAGTTTGTTCATTGCGTCATCAATTGCTCTGTCCCGCGCTAAGGCAACATCATCGTCATAAATTTTTGCAATACCAGTATCTTCCCCGAACATTGGATCATCAACCTTCGCGTTTTTTTTCACCTGAGTAGTTCCGCTGCCACCACATGAAAATACTAACGCGACAATAAGTATTATACTCACAATTGAAAGAAATTTCTTCATTATGTTCTCCTTTTCAAAAAATTGGATTATTTTACAATCCAAACTTATATAATACAAAAATTGAATGAACAGTCAAATAAATTTTCAGGAATATATTAAAATACGGCATAAATTGAAGTTAAAATCCGTCATTTTTGCTGATTTTTATTTATTTTGCGTGAAAAACAAAAATTCGTTGAAAAATTCATAAAATAATGAATTATTATGATAATTTTGACGGATAAACAGGATAAACAATGGAACAGGATTTTCTACAATCGCTCAAACTTCAAATTAGCAAGCATGCAACTTTGAACAGTTACGAAAGAATCGCGTTTTATAAAATCCTTTCAATTCTTAAAACCGAAAATGGAATGAAAATTCTGCTTAAAGACTGCCAAAAAGAGGGATTCCTCCGTTTAAACGCTTTGCATGCCGTCAAAGATTTTAATTATCCTGAAGTTACTGACGCCTTTTCTCAGATCATAGATAATGATTCGCTGCAGTTGGACGA
The DNA here is from genome assembly GCA_041306665.1 of Spirochaetota bacterium. GTDB lineage: Bacteria > Spirochaetota > UBA4802 > UBA4802 > JAFGJZ01 > JAFGJZ01. Next base: position 1,771 of record JBFZEW010000128.1, read on the forward strand.
AATTTTCATCATTCTTGAACATTTTGAAAAATACGGAAGCATCAGCCACAGTAAAAAACTCATGGAATTTATTCAGAATAAAATTTCAAATACGGAGAATATTTCTATTCTTGAAAAAGCGATTTTCGTTCTCGGAGCAATAAGCTCTTCGGATGCAAACACTGAAAGCTATCTTAAAAAAATCGCGCTGAATGTTGAAAATTTCGTAAAGATAAGATGCGCCGCGATTGAAACTCTGACTTTTACCTCTGACATGAATTTCTTTGAATCTCTCATTTCTGAGAATAACAATCCCATCAGCTATTCTGTTTACCGCGCCCTCAGCACAATAGCAGACAAAGAAATGAAAAGATACGAAGATAAAATTACGGATGAAACATTTACCGTCCTTCCAGGCGAAGATGACAGAATACTTCTTGATATCCGCGTCATGTTAGGCAAAATGTCAATTCAATACGATTCGTATTCCAATGAAGCTAAAACAGCTTTCATACTTGCAATGATAGCATGCGGTCACAGGGAATTCATTGTTTATACAATGAAAGCTCTGACATCCGATAATTCAGAGCTCATCGACATGACGCTGTATCTCCTGCTCTCCAATGTTAAAAAAATCCGAAATCCTGATAAACTTTTCCGCAGTCTTATTTCACTTCCTTCTGTTACTTCCAATGATGACAGATTAATTGTTGAAATATTTTTCAGATATTTTCAGGATTATAAAGAAACCCGCGCGAATGTAATGGTAAAAGATAAAATTTTCAATTACTGCATTGTCATGATGGATACTTATTTCGAAAATTACCGTAAAAACTTTATGATTCCTGAAATAATGGAACAGGATTATCCGGAAAACTTCAGAAAGATCCGGAAATTTCTTCTTAACAAATTTACTCCGGAACTAAAAAGAAAAATCATAGCCAACCTTCAGAATAATGATATTGATTTGAAAAACCTACTTTTTGAAATTTCAGAAAAAATCAATTACAGTGAAAGCGACAGCGAACTTCTGCAGAGCCTAATGGAAGTCCTTTGCGAAAAGGACGTTAAAGCGAGAGAAATCGCTGTTACAAGACTCATTGATATCGATTTTGAAAAACGTTACATGCGGTCTAGAATCATCCGTCTATGCAACGTTATCGCGAAACTTAAAATAACCGAATCATCAAC
>JBFZEW010000129.1:0-3288 GCA_041306665.1 Spirochaetota bacterium
GTTGATGACGCGGATTTTTCCTCTGAAATTAAAAGTTATGATACTCTGTCTTTTAATTTCAGAGGAAAAATTAATCCTTTAAAAACTCCAAATCTCAAGCAGGGCAATATTGAATTTCGTGCTGAAACAAAAAAGGATTCTACTTTTTTAGGCGCTATAACCGGTGAAATTAAAATTAAAAATTTTGATTTATCCTATCTAAACGACATTTCTTCGAATATTTTCAGCAGTTCATTTGTTTTTTCGGGCGGAATGAATAATACAATTGATTTCACTTATGATAAATCCAAATTGAATTATAAATTATCGGCTGAATTTAAAAATTTCGGATTAACTGATAAGAATTATAAACACATGATACTGTCAGAATTTTATTTCTTAGTGAATTCTGAAGGAGAATGTAATTACACTGAAAAGACAATTAACATTTCTAATTTAATTCTGAAAAATGATTATGTTAACTTGAATTATAACATGCTTTATAATAAAGACTATTTTAAATTCGTTTTAAACTCCGAGCAGCTGAATTTAAAGGAGCTTTCCAATAATTTTTCTCCTTACAATTTTTCAAATTATTCCGGTAATTTAAAATTCGATGCGAATTTCAATTACGACCGTAAAGAGAAAAAGTTCAATACCCATAAACTGAACATTGATCTAAAAGATTTCATGCTTGAATCTGTTTTAGATGATTCAATGGAAAAAATATTTTCAAAAACGAACGCCCGCGTTGATTTGACTGACTCGAAACTTAATTTCATGACAAATGGGATAGCGGGAAAATCAGATTTTACTTTATCAATTAATTCGGATTTTCTGAATGAAAAGAAAAAATTCAGCAGCAGTAATGTTGTTTTTAACGCGGATAATTTTGAGTTTTCCAAAATAATGTACGCGAAAAAGAATTTCGTGGGCTTTTTTAAAAAACGGGCTGAATCAGATTCTAAAGGACGATATGAAGAAATCTTTTTCGATCAAAGAAAGGAAGGAATTTTAGCAAGTACCAATGATTTATTTCTGAATTTTAAAATCAAAAATTTACTGCTGAATAAAAATGCCGCTCTAAGAAATGTTGAGTTAAGAGCGTCACTTGTCGAAGGCAGTCTATCAACAGATTTTTTCAATGCCGAAGGATTTAATGCCGCTTACAGCCTGGATTTTAAAGCCAATCTTAAGTCTTACTGGCCGAAGTTCGATTATATCTTCAAAGCTGACGCGTTTGATTTAAATGTATTTTCGAAAGCGGCGGAGTTAAAAGGGAATTATAACGGATTAGTTGCTATCGAAGAGAGCTATACGTCAAATTTTTATAAAATGTCCCATCTGATTGAAAACGCAAATTATAATTTCAGAATTTATGGTCTTGATATTAGTCTTTATGATACTGTTTCTCAAAGCGAAGCAGCGTTGTTTGTCAGAGGCAGCGGGATTTCATGCGATTTCAGTCAATTGACCGTCAAAAATTTCGAATATCATTACAAATTTAATCTTCAGGAAAAATCAATCAGAAATTTCAGTTTCACTTCAGATAAATTTAATTTCGCGGTAAAATCGATAATTGATAATCGGGAATTTTCGACTCCTGTTAAAATATCTTTTCCTCAGGAAAAAACTTTTTTTAAAACAATACTTAAAATCAGCCCCGAAAATGATTATCCGTATTTTTATAATGAGCAGCAGAATTCGTACTTTTATCTCAGTGATATACTGAAATAAAAAAAACACTCTTTCGAGTGTTTTTTTTATTTTTTAGTTTTATTCAATTACATCAATGAGCTCGTAAATTTTAACCGGCTTTGCTTTTCCTTTTACTCTGATCAAATCAAGTTCACGCGCGAACACTTTATCTTTAACATATTCATAAGTAAATTCGCTGATAATGATATTTGTTCCGTAAACTTTGTTAGTTCCTTCCAACCGCGCCCCAAGGTTTACATTGTCACCCATTATCGTATAATCCATTCTTGATTGAGAACCCATGTTTCCGACAACCATGTCGCCTGTATTGAGACCAATTCCAATGTCAAGAGGAGGCTTGCCTGTATCCAGCCAGCGCTGATTTAATGTTCCAAGAACCTGCATCATTTCAATGGCCGCTTTACAAGCCCGCAGATGATGATCATCCTGTGGAATAGGAGCGCCCCAGAATGCCATTAACTCATCGCCGACATATTTATCAAGCGTGCCGTCGGTTTTAATTACAATGTCAGTCATTGACTGAAGATAGTCATTCAAATGCTCGACCAGTTCTTCTGCGGTAAGTTTTTCTGAAATGCTTGTAAATCCGCGTACATCCGAGAAAAGAACTGTAATGATTTTTTTATCTCCGCCTAATTTAACTTTTTCAGGGTGTTTTAATAATTCATCAACAACCGATTTCGAAACAAATTTTGAGAAAGTGTTCCGGATCATTTTCTTTTCTTTCTGTTCAGTAAGAAGCCTGAAAGCAATTATTACGGTGAAAGTAAATCCGATTTGAAAAATTGGAGTAGATAATGCGATTATATAATTTTTTTCAAACAGAAAATTAGCAGCGACTATATAGCCTATGGTGAAAAAAACAGTCAACAGCATTGATAAGAGAATTTTTACTCTTGGAAGGAAAAATCCAAGAAACAGCGCGATACAAAACATTATTATAATGTTTTGTAAAAAAGTAAAGTTGATTAAAAAATCCTGATTTAATATTGTATTTAGAGCGTTGGCATGATGTTCAATTCCGAAAGTTTTTCCATACGGTGAATCATAAGTATCTTCCGCGATGCCTGTTACAGCATATGATGCAACCAGAATTATTTTATCTTTAATTGAATCATTACCAACTTCACCGTCACCGTAAAAATAAAAATAAGGTATTTCGGGGAATGAGCCATGCGATCCAATAAAATTAATATTCATGAAACCGCGTTCGTCTATCGGAATAGTAATTGTATTCTCAGGGTTTTGTTTAACCATTTTTTCTTTCGGTATGTTTTTAAGTTTTACGTACTTTCCCATTTTAATTTCAATGTCTTCTTTTTTAATGCCGTAATAATGCATGGCAACAACAAGGTCGATTGACGGATAATATTTCCCTTGAAACTTGATTATAATGGGAAGTTTTCTGTTTATATTGTCATTATCTGGGAGTACATTCGCGTAACCGATTCCCGCAGCTGATTTTGAAAACAGAGGCGTTGGCGGAACAGCTTCTTCGACCCAGGCGTTCAAACTATCGTCAGGATCAAGATTAAAAGTATTTTCATTGAGAATTTTCAATCTTTCTTCAATGTCATTGTATTTTGTGTC
>JBFZEW010000130.1:0-2768 GCA_041306665.1 Spirochaetota bacterium
GGTTGGAAAACGGAACGTAATCTGAGTTGAACAGAGTTCTGGACAGGTAATCTGCCATACCCGCAAAGCCAGGATACAAAGCCGGACTAATGACATATAACTTTAAGTAATGAGGTGTTGATGTCTGATCTAACCGTTTGTATGTGAAGGGGATATTGAATGAGCTTCAGTATCCCCTTCCTGTATTTAGAGGCTTCGTTTTTTATTCCGCCAGTCTGAAATTATATATGGCAAATACACAATAAAGAAAAAAACAAAAACAAGCACAATCAATATTGAAAGATAAAAAGGCCATGGGCCGAAGAAATCCATTAATGACGCAGTGTCAGGTTTACGGCAAATGTACAGATAGTTGGCATTTAAAATGTAGTTTATCAATGCAATGACAGCGGCATAAATAAATGTAATTTTTACAGCTTTGAAATAACTTTTCCATGTCGGGCGCATTTTTTCAATAAATGTCATGTAGCAAACCGCGATGATTATCATTCCGTGCGATATGAAAAACTGAAAGTATCTGAAATGAGGAAATTCAAATCTATTATCGGGAGTAAGCAGCGCCTGTGTTGCAGCGGCAAGACCCCAGAAATATACGACTTCGTATATGGAATATTTTTTCCAAAGCAGCATTACGGCGCTGAGAATTATTGATGCTCCGCAAAGTTCAATCGGAAGATCTCTCTGCCAGTTCAGACCTTCATTGTACCATCGCCAGTGCCGAAGCATTATTTCCTGTATAATTAAAACTGCCGCAAAAAAATATCTTAAAATATCCGCGTATGCCGGTTTTTTTTTCTTTCCAATAAAATAGAGAATCAGGCAAATAATAATTATCGAAAAAATTCCTGCAAAGTGTGAAAACGAAAATAACCTAAATTCGTTTATAATAGAATATGAATATAAATTTTTCATAATTCACCATGCTCTGCGTATTTTTATAGTGATAATATTTTATATTAAAAATTTAAAAATTAAAGTAAATTTTTTGAAATAACGCAATGTTATTATGATGAATTGAAATTGATAATTATTATTCTGCATGAAATTATTTCACAGAGAGATAAAAAAATAAAATTTAATGCAAGCGCAAGTGCAAGCGAACTTGTACTCATTGCACATGAACTCGGCTAGGGCGACAAAGCTGGGTGCGCTTTCTACGGTCGGTTTACAAAGTCGATCCATTTCTCCGTCCAAACTTCGGACATACGCTGTCTGAAATACCGGATTAGCAGTCACATAGACAGTTTATATGTATCAATATAACATCCCCAAATTTATGATTATGCGGCGAAGCAGGTGGCGGCCAGAAACACATATTTTCAAAACCCGTATGAAGAATAATATTTTTGATTAAATCATATTCAAAGCGCTATGTTAACTTTCCAGCGTTGACGGTAATAAGATTAATGATGAATTTTTGCCTAAGTATGTAAGTTAGTATAAACGTGGACTGTTCTCAGACTTTTCGCCCGAAATGACGTTCTTAATCTGATAATAATGATGTTTTATTTGTCGTGAAATGTACACGTGAGATGCTGTATGTGTATCGCAAAAAGATTATATGAAAAATCATTTAGCAATACACATTTTTATTTTAGTTAAATTAAAGAATTCGAAGAAGAACAATTAATAAAATTAGTACAATTAGAACAGCAATTAGTAATCCCATATATACCTCAGGTAAATGATTTTTTAAATTATAATATTCGTAATAATACTACTAAAAGAATTAGAACGACTAGCAGAACAATAATAAGATCCATATGCTACTCCCAAGTATTATTTTTAAATCTTAATTGGCTAACAATAAAAAAAAATCCAAAAGGCGTCAATACAAATTATACGCGGAAAAGAATTTTTTCATGTTTGAAAAGAAAATTTGCGATCAACGCGAAAGAGATAATATACAGGCAGGACTGCGAAAATGTCATAATTATCCAGTTTAGGGACAAGATATTCATGGAAAGTTCTTTTATTAACACAGAAATGTTATATAATGGTAAAAAACGATAATAATCCGGAATATTGTACGGATTTACAATCATTGTGCCATATCCAATTGCCGAATTTATCAATAGAACAGGCAGAAAGTAAATTTGGGCTTCTTTAATGGATTTAGCGAAAATTCCAATCGTCAGTTCCACGGTTGACGCGATGATTACTAATAGAAGCGCGGAAATAATTATGCAAGCTATGTTTACAGAGGATAGTGAAAATTCAAGCGAATCCGGGCTGAAAAATTCCGGAGTCAGTTTATAGGATATGAATACACCGCTCATGAATGAAATCACTCCGATTATGCCGGTCACTGAAACCGCCATTATTTTACCAATGACGAAATTTGAATAATTTACCGGATTTGAAATTAATGGTTCAAGAGTGAATCTTTCTTTCTCGCCCGCGGAAAGATCGGCAGCTGTTGCCATTGGCGTAGATGCGCTGAAAATGAACAGCAATGTCGGAAGTAAAATAGAAAGAATGATAAATCCTGCGGCAAGTGATTCATTGTAAACCGAATTTTTCACTATTTTAACTTTCAATGCAACCGCTGCGTTTCCGCTGAAAATATTCTGAATTACTGTTTGTATGTAATCCGCGGCTATTAGACTCTGCATGTTCGTATTGTCGAATTTGATGTAAAAAATAGAATCTTTATGCGTCAGGATAATGTCAATATCACCGTTTTTAATCGCCTGGTCAGGATCCGTTTCTGTGACAAGACTGATTTTCCCGTTTGAAGTAAACACGTCAGTAATTCGCGGATCAAC
>JBFZEW010000131.1:0-6743 GCA_041306665.1 Spirochaetota bacterium
CTTGATATTGTATTTTTCGGTGAAACAGTAAAGGGCATGGATGAAGCATTAAAGGCTGTAGGAGAATGCGACTTGCTCCTTGCTATTGGAACTTCATTCACAGTATATCCGGTTGCGTCGCTTCCGGAATATAAAAAGCCCGGATGCCCTTTTATAATTATCAATAAAGGACGGACAGCATTTGACAATTCCGCGGATTTAAAAATTGAAGAGGATATTAATTCAGTTTTCCCGGAGTGACTTTTAAATCAGTTATTTTCAACTCTGAAAGAAATGCGTTTCCATTGATACACTCCGTCTTTATAGAAAGACGTTATGTAAAAATCATTATCAGTAGCGTTTTCAATTACGTTAAGACCAATTTTATTTGAATTATCCGGAATAATAAGTTCATTGTCAAGATTAAGGATGACTTTTATTTTACCGCCTGAAAGGGAATTAAGATCATTCATTTTTTCCGTGTTTGAATCATCGTACATTTCTTCAATTATTTCATCAACATGCAATCCGTCACAGAATCCTTTTTCAAGATAACCGTAATAATCGAAAAAATCACCATATTCCTCAATGTTTGCAGAAAAGAAATTTTCATTCACATAGACAAGCACATAAAAATATGCCGGTACTTTATTGTTGTCAGGAATATGTTTAATTACCTGACGAAGCATTGAAAACTGCGTGTTAATTATAAGTTCATTCATTATGAAACGAATGTGCTTTCGTTTCATCCAAGGATAGTCATCAATGAGTTTGAGAACCTGTCCGTCAAAATCTTTAAAGTGCTTTTCTCCGAGACCGACTACAAAAATGTACGGCTGCTCGATTTTACCATCAGCATTTGTTATCTGTTCCAACTTTACTTTGTTTTCCTGCGAATTCAATTTAATGCGGAATTCTTCAGGTACAATGTCATTATAATCGGTTATCTCGTGCATAATTCACTCTGAATAGATAATATACTCTTGAGCGTCCGAGTCAAGATTTTTTTCCGTAAAGAGAAGTTTTGTTGACAATAATCAATGAAATCGGATTATTGAAACGGAGATAATAATGAATAACAGTCCTGATTGTTCAAAATGCGACGCTGTCTGCTGCAACCACGTGGCAATACAAGTAGATAAACCTTCATGCAAAAAAGACTATGATCACATGCGATGGTATCTGCTTCACGAGAACATTGAAATTTTTATTGACCACGAAGGAGACTGGTTTTTAAAATTCCAGACACCTTGCATTAAACTTGAAGGCAAACACTGCATTGACTACGAGCGCAGACCGAAAATATGCCGCGATTATCCCAGCGAGGAAAATCATTGTGAATTTGAAGGCGACGGCGATTATTATACAGAAATTTTCCGAAACGAGAACGAATTCACCGATTATCTTGAGAACAAAAAGATAAACTGGGAATTTAAAAACCGCACTTTTTAATAACTCTGGCCGGTCCCAAACGCTTCTCTTCCGGCGAGTGCGGTAAAAATGAAATCCGGATAAATTCTTTTTAACGCTTTGACCACGTCTTCCGCTTTTGAAATATTTGTACTTGCCCCGCGTCCAAGATAACTTGATCCCGCGTCGACGAGATAATTAATTCTATCACTGGAAGTCAATTCGGCTTTTATGTGTCCGCCGTGAGTCGGCTCAAAAATAAAAGGTTCCGATTTCAGAATTTCATGAGTCGTTTCATGCGGCTTTGTGCCTGCTGAATAAAAAATCGGGGAATGATTATTACTTGGCGGAACGAACGCGACATAGGTAATGTGCTCCCCCGGCTTCAAATATTCAAGCTGCTCCGTGAACCGGTCTTTACGCACCTTAGTCCAATTAATTTTTTCCTGTCCGCTGCCGATTTTGAATTTCTGCTGAATAGGAATAAAAAGAAACTTCAAATTCTTTGTTTTCTGCAGATCAAGAATCTGCATGGGAGCATATGATGTAAACATAAAATGCAGCATCGATTTCTGAAGTTCTTTGTTTTTTTTGTATAACGGCCATTGCCTTAAAATTTCTTTTGCTTCTTCGGAGGCTGAACAATTCTGAAAAGTTTTTACATAACGGTAAAATTTATCTTTTTTATCAATCTTTAATAATCCTGCTTCAGCGGCATACTCGCAGTTCTTCATGTCGATTACATTTACAACAACAGGATTATTATCATCGTCATATCGCATGAAGCATGCCTGCAGATCTTTTTCAGAAGATACTCTACGCACAATGTCTCCTTTCTGAAGTTTATAAACAGCCGGTATTTGTTCAATGATGCCCAGCTTTAAAAGTTCTTTCATAAATCACTCCGTTTTTTGTTTATATACATTATGCAGTTTGAACAGTCAACACAAATATTGAACATATCACCGTTTTCATTTTTAAGATAATACGAATCTTTTACATTCGCCATGCCGCATAAACCAATTTCAGATAAAATACAGTATTTCGATTTCATTAGTGAAAATTCCGGAGGTATTTTCTTTTCAACACCAAACTCAATTTTATTAACATTTCTTTTTTTATAAAACTTTTCAGACAGAGAATTTATGACATTATAAGAGCTGTCAATCGCGTCAATATAATACGGAACCGTCTTTTTAATTTTCACTGTCAACGACGGATAATTTCTCAATCGTTCAGAAAATAAAATTTCAAGCAGTTCCCGGCGGAATTTATTTATTTCAGAAATTTTAAAAAAAGTATTAAATGAATTTTCTATTTCAATTGACTGTAAATGGAAAACTGTATCGCCTGTTTTACTGAAAGATTTTTTCAGCATGGAAAAATAACTTTCCTTATTATCAACAGGTGCATTATCATCGTTATTTAAAATAATTTCGGCGCGATTTCCATCACTGTCAACGGCAGATATTCTGCTGCCCGCGACTTTAATCGCGATATCAATTTTTCTTACTGCCGAATCTGAATTATTCAAAACGCTCTGGAAATCTTTATCATTGTTTCTGTATATCTTTGTTCCAACTTCAGGAACAAATTCACAATTAAAAAAAACTTTTTTTCCTTCAACTCTTGTGACATTAGCGCCGGTTAAAACTGAATTTCTAAAATAACAAATTCCGTCACCGGGAATAAAATTCACATCCGATGAAATTACCGCGTATTCATTCGTTTTTTCGACAACTTCACCAGTTAATTCGCCGAGAGATTTCGGCGTTCTTAATGCGCCTTTATGCACGTCGGGCTTGATGAAATCAAAATCTGTAAATTCTCTGTTAAAAGTTTTGTTCACATCGGGTTTAAAGGTATAGCTGCAGTTTCCTGATGATGCTTTCTTGTGTTCAGTTCCTTTGAGCGCCGCATCAAGTTTCTGCCGGTAGAAGGCAGTTACATTTTTTACATAATCAGCGCCTTTCAATCTGCCTTCTATTTTCAAAGAAGACACTCCAGCATCGATGAGTTCCTTGAGATACATGCTGCGGTTTAAATCTTTCAGTGAAAGATAGTATGCTTCATTCAATTTTTTACCGGACTTTTCATGCAGTGAGTAAAATTTTCTGCAGGGCTGTGCGCATTCACCGCGGTTAGCGCTTCTTCCGCCGGCAGCATAACTCATGAAGCATTGCCCGGACATGGAAACACAGAGCGCGCCATGGACAAAGACTTCCAGTTCAGTATTCGTTTGTCCTGAAATGTTTTTTATCTGTTCAAGATTCAGTTCCCGCGCGAGAATTATTCGGTCAATTCCGCTGTCAGAAAGAAATTTTATTCTTTCAATTTCATAATTATTAAATTGCGTGCTTGCATGCAGCCTAATTGGAGGAATGTCCATTTCCAGTATTGCCGCATCCTGAAAAATCAAAGCATCGGCTCCGGCTTCATGAAGCTGATAAATAAGTTTACGCGCGGGTTCAAGTTCATTCTCAAAAAGCAGAGTATTCAATGCGATGTATACTCTGCTGTAATATGAATGCGCATATGAAATAACTTTTTCGATTTCACCTATGGAATTCGACGCGTTTTTCCGCGCTGAAAAACTGTCAGCTCCGATATATACCGCGTCAGCACCGCTGTTTACCGCCGCGACTGCTGCTTCGTAATCCTTTGCGGGTGAAAGAAGTTCAATTATCCGGCTCATTCCTCACTGACCGGTTTCTGCAGAACAATCCAGCTTGCACCTCTTCCAATGTTATTGCATCCGTATTCAATCCACATGTATCCTTTTTCACCCCAGTACTCGCCCCATGAATTTTTTATCAGAAAAGCTTTCTTTGAGTCGTCCCATCCGACAATGAGAATAGCGTGATTAGTATCCATCTTGCTTGATACTTTCGCGTGCTCGTCGAATATTCCGCTTTTATACGCCTGAAAAGCTTCGGTAACTTTCACGGAAGCCGTTATCGGACCGTATTTACACAGTGCTTCTTTTATGGCAGTAACATCAGGTACATCATTATCGGCGAGACGCCCCCAGCTGGCTATAGAGTATGTTCTGTCAGGTTTTGTGCGGCACACCATGTTTTCACCTTTGTATGGAAGAGAACTCTCCAGCACTGCTCCACCGTCAGTTGTCAAGAACTGCAGCACATACGGATAATATCCGCCGCCGCAGCTTCCGCAGTCCTGCGAATCTTTTGTCTTCGCGCAGTCAACAATATATTGTTCGGAAAAATCATAATCTTTTTTATAAACAATTTTATATATACTTTCGAGCTGAGCCATTGTCGCGAACGCCCAACAGCTTCCGCAGCGTCCTTGAAATTTTACACTTGTCAGACCGCCTTTGTCGCGCCAGTTAAACGCGTTCGCTTTCGGATCAAGTTTTTTAGGAATGTAAATCGGATCAGCGGGGGCCGGTTTTTCAGGATCATCAGCGGGTTCAGGATTCACTACTGGTTTCGGATCAGGCTTAGGATCAGGTTTGGGTTCAGGTCTTGGTACTGGTTTTATCGGAAGCGGATCAGGTTTGTCGCCGGTAATGTCGCGGATTTTCTGAGTAATCGCCCAATTTATTTCAACTTCATATTTTTTATTCAGCTTGATGAGTTCAATACGCATTTTATCAATTTTATCGCTGACATCAGCAACAGCAAGCTTATCTCTGTTTTTTTGAGCTTCAAGATCATCAGCAAATTTGTCAGCGAAAACTGCTGTTGCAGTAATAATTATAAACATTGCTGCATAAATTTTTCCTTTAAGCATATTATCCTCGCAATAAATTGATATTTCTACAGTCCAATATAATTTAGCAAAAACAGCCGGATTTTGCAATCATAAAAAAAATCATTAATTTATTGCAAATATTTACTTAATGCACAATAATGAGTAATGCAATAAATTATGCGTATTTCCAGGTAATTTATTGAAAAAATATTTTAAATATTTATGGAGCAGATCATGAGACAACTTTTTGTTTATATAACAATTATTCTTTTAATTTCGGCATGCGCATCTTCACCGGAAAAAAAAATTAAAACGCCTGTTAAGGTTAAAGACGGCGTCATTGAAGAATTCTGGGATGACAGTTCGCTCAAGGGCCGCGGTTCAGTTTCAAATTTCGAGAAGTCAGGAAAGTGGACTCTTTTCGTAAAAGGCTCAGGAGGTAAAACGAAATTAGCAGAAGGAAATTACACTGCTAATCAGCAGAACGGTGAATGGATTTATTTTTATGCCGGCGGTGAAACAAAGCTTCAGGGTTCTTTTGAAAACGGACAGAAGACAGGTGAATGGACTGAATTTTATCTGAGCGGAAAAGTTTTATCTAAATGCAAATATGCAATAAAAACAGATAACTCCGCCGGAATTGAAATGAAAATCGGAAGCATGGAAGGACAAAAAATTACATATTTCGAAAGCGGAAAAGTTCAAATGGAAGAAGTTTTTCAGAATGGATTGAAGAAAGGCAAAAACCTGATATTCTATGAAAACGGGCAGACTAAGGAAGTTGCATGGTTTGAAGAAAACCTTAAGAGTGGAAAATTTAATGTGTGGCATGAAAACGGTAACCTGAAAATTGACGGATTCATGAACAAAGATAAACCAGTCGGAAAATGGACTTTTTATTTTGAAAATAACGCGAAACAAATGGAAGGAAAATTTGAAAATGGAATGATGTCAGGCAGCTGGAAAACATATTTCCAGGACGGAAAAACTGAATCATTCGGCGAATATAAAGATAGTAAAAAAACTGGGGTATGGACTTTTCAAAATCAAAAAGGCCAGATTACTCAGAAACTTACGCTTAACGGCGACATGGTCGCTGGAAAATGCTGGATTTATGAAAATGGAAAATTAACAGGCGAAGGTGAAATGTCTGGACTTTCCAACAAGCCTGACAAAAATGGCGCGTGGATTGAATTTTTCGCGAATGGAAAAGTTCAATTCGAAGGTTCTTACATGATGGGAAAAAAAGAAGGCAAATTCAAAGAATACTATCCTTCTGGAGTTCTTCAATCTGAAGGCGAATACATGATGGGTCAGCTGAACGGTCAATGTACTTTCTATAAAGAGGACGGCTCTTTAGATAATGAAAAATCCGGAAATTACATGATCGGTAAAAAATTTAATTTGTGAAAAAATTATTTAATCAGTTTTCCAACAGAATCAGTTCCGCCGAGTTTAAAATTCAAGGCCGGGAAAAGCGCGTAAAAAAATCTAAGTATTCATGCAAACTTAGCATCGCACTAATTGAATCAGTTTTAATGGCTAATTATTAAATTAAAATAACTGCGTGAAAGTTTTGAAAAATTTCAAATCAATTTTATAAAACTGATTTGAAATCTGCTTACTTGAAGTAG
>JBFZEW010000132.1:0-5997 GCA_041306665.1 Spirochaetota bacterium
ATTGATACTCCCGAATACTTCTCTGATTGAACAACAATTTCACAAACTACACTGAATTAAATCAAAATAAAAAACTGTTATATAATTTTAATTGAAACGTTACAATATGTTACAAATCATAATAATCTTAAATTTAATAATGATAATTTATGAGCACTTCCAAAAACCAGTATTTACATTTTTATAAAATCATAAACATTGTTTTTATCAGCATTTCTGCAGACAAGGGAACATCAAAAATTCAGTTTTAGAAGTTCGCTTATTTTTGAGATTTTTACTTGATTGAATATTGTTTTTGTGTATTTAATTTTTATCAAACATCAAAAAGGATATTTTTTTGAGCTATTTATTTTACGAAAAGACAAAAGATCCGTTTCAGACAACTTCAGATCTGCTTTCAAGAGCAGATCCATTCCGTACTCTTGACAGAAACACAGTAATTATTCTGAAACCGAATCTTGTTGTATCTAAACCGTCATCATCGGGCGCAACAACTGATCCACGCATCGCTGAAGCTGTGATTATCTGTCTGAAAAATTCCGGTTTTAAGAATATTTCAATACAGGAAGGTTCATGGATTGGAGATGATACAAAAAAAGCATTCAAAATCTGCGGCTATGCTGACATTTCCAGAAAATATAACGTTCCTCTATATGACCTTAAAGATGATGCAGTTATTGAAAAAGAATTTAATAATTTCAAAATTAAAATCTGCAAGTCTGTCTATGAATGCGGTTATCTGATCAATCTTCCGTTAATCAAAGGTCATTGCCAGACTAAGATTACATGCGCGTTAAAAAATCTGAAAGGCTGCATTCCCGACAGTGAAAAAAAGAGATTTCACTCTGAAGGTCTGCACAAACCGATTGCCTGTCTGAATGGAATACTGAAGCAGAATCTTATAATTGCGGACGGATTCATTACTGATCCTGATTTTGAAGAAGGCGGAAATCCGGTTCAAATGGGGATTGTAGCAATTTCTGATGATCCTGTAATGATGGACTCATTCGCAGCATACAAGCTGGGATACATCCCTGAGGAAATTCAATATTTGAAATTGGCAGAAGAATACGGTTTCGGTAAATTTTACACTGAAGAAAAATATTTTTTTAAAAAGCCTGAAGGTTCAGCCGTAATGTCCGATATAGCCGGAAAATTTAAAATTCATGAAAAGAATGCCTGCTCAAACTGTTATGCAAATCTTGTTTCCGCCTTAAACAGACTGAAAAACGAAAATGAAAAAATTGAAAAAGAAATATTTATCGGTCAGTCCTATCAGAATGAAATTTTCGATGGAATCGGAATCGGAAAATGCTGCGGCGGAATGTCTGAATCTATTCCCGGCTGTCCGCCCGAAGCGGAAGATATTTATGTCATGCTGAAAAACAGACGGTAGTTTAGATTAAACGCTTAGCAATGAAACCAATAAATATGGATAGAGAAGTTGACAGAAGAGTTCCGATTAATATATATATATGATGCGGAATAATTCATTTACATCCGGCTCCATTCATTATTTTTATTTCGATTTCATTAAAAACTGAAACAAATTCTTTTATGCAGTTTGTATCTGCAACTTTATAAACGCCGCGCTTTGAAATTTTTAAATTCGCCGCAATCTCATCAATACTTTTTCCGTGCATAAACGAATTAAAAATATATAAACTATTAAACTTCCAATTATCCATTATTTTATTCATGAGATTAAGATTTTTGTTTATGAAGAAAAAATCAGATTCATTATTTGAATTTAACTGAATGATGGAATAATCAATTTTTTTAATCATCTCCATTGTACGGCGGGCATTATAAAACGCGGGCCCGTCCATTCCAAGAGCGTTGTCTTTTTTAACGCGAGTTGTAATTTCACCTTGCCCAATCGAGAAACGCAGTTTCACAGGATAAATATCAATCAAGATTGAATATATGTCTCTGAAAAGAGCGTCAGGATTTTTATAAACAGCCTGAAACTCATCTCCCAGCGTTACCGTATAAGGCGAAATAATTGTTTTGGATTTCCCCGACGCGTCAGATATGCTTTTTTCCAGTTTATTCTGAAATTGTTTTCTATTCGCAATATTCCTGGATTTTACGATATCTGCAATTATTACAGTGTAGTTCATGATTTTCCAAAGAGTACCAAATTAGTTCACTTTTATAAAAAGAACTAATTTGGTACATTATTAAATAATGTCAACATAAAAACCGCGGCTTATAGCCGCGTTTTTTCATTCAGATATCTCATATAGAACGTCACTTTTAACATAACGAACGTTTTTACCTAAACTTGCAGCCTGACGGTCGATTATACCGCTTTCAATGAGACTGAAATATTCTTTGCCGCCGAATTTAACCTTCACTGTTTTCGCATATTTAACTTTCTGAATGTCCGAATCTATCCATTCAACACCGTTATAATAGAAAGATCTGCCCGCGGCCATCTTGACCTGTTGCTTTGACGACACGGAAGAATTTCCCCTGTCACTTGAATTCTTAAAGTCATCTTTCTGCTGATTATTTACCGCTTTATTCATTTTCTGAATTTCTGAACTTGACCGGACGGAACCTTCGCCTGAAGAGTCAAACATTTGTCTGTATTCTTTTTTCGCCTGCGTTGAATATTCCTCTTCATTGACTTCAACGGGAGCCTGAAGCACTCTGTCTTCACGGCGCATTGCATTGTTATTAACGAGAACTTTTTCGTCTTCAAGAATCAAATAACTTGTATACGGAGTGATTATACCATATTGCTTGGCAAGCAATGTGACTTCATCGACAAGTTCTTTCTCTTCACCGTAAAGACGTATTTTATCCAGAAGCCCCGAAATTCTCCGCAATGCCCATAACGGCGAGATGAAATTATTTTCTTTGTTCGCTTTGTCAAAATTTCCGTTAAACCTGAATTCTTTTTTTTCACCATTAATTTTTCCCGATAAAATAACGTCTCCGCTTGATCCATTTCTGTATCTGCCTAAAACTGAAAGAGACGATCCTTTGTATAAATCTGAAAGTTTTTCAGGATATACTTTTGAAACCCGGACTCCTCCGGTAAATGATATTTCCACGTCAGTCATTACCGGCGATGAAACTTTATCGAAAAACCGCGCGATCTCACTGTCGATATTTTCTTTCGGAGAAATGTATGATCTGAAAGTTGCACTCATATCAGTAATCCTGTCCAGAAGATGAGTATTAATGTCATATCCGATTCCGAATGTGAAAATTTTTGCGTTATTTCCTGCTGACTGCTCAATTCTTTTCAGCAATTCCTTGTCTTCCGTAATTCCGATAGTAGGTTTTCCATCAGTTATAAAAACAATCATGTGCGGTCTGCTGTTTTTCAATTCATTAGTTTTTATTTTGCGGAAAGCGTCTTCCATGTTTGTTCCGCCGACGGCTTTGAGGTTTTCAATAAATTTATGCGCTTCATCTGTTGATGATTTCGATTTTTCGGTCAGCGAGTTAAACAAAGGTTCAGCTTCAGTTGAGAAACTTATAATCTGAAACCGGTCGCCAGTATTTAGATTATCTACGCAATATGTCAGCGCTTTTTTCGCCTGATCCATGTTGTCTCCGCGCATGCTGCCTGACACGTCAAGAATGAAAGTAACGTCTTTCTCGGATATTTTCACATTGTCATATTCATTTCCCGGATCAATATCCATCATGAAAAATCCGTCTTCATTTCTGTCACTGTTATATGTAACATTTGAAACACCCATCGAACCCGACTGAACGGCATAGAACACCTTGAAATCCGTATCAGGCTTGACGTTCACATCTTCGTAACTTACTGAAGCCGCGCTTGAACTTTTTCTTTTTACATCAATGTTGTGGGTTGGTGAAAAAATGTTTTTAATCGCCTTTGAATTTTCAACAGCAACATAAACTGAAACATCTTTCAGCGGCTTTGATGAAAATTTTTCGGTATTCAAGGGATAAGTGTAACTGTAAAGATTTCCATCCGTTTGAATAATTTCACGATAACTAATTTTCACACGCTTCACCGAACGAGGTTCTATTGGAAATATTCTCGCTTTCAGCAGGCCCTGCTCGGAATATTCAAGAAGCGCCGGGTCAATCATTTGCCTTACGATGTCTTCGTAAATTCGGCGAGCCTTTACCGCGTCCAGCAATTCAGCGCTTGTCTCTACTCCATTGATGAACATGCTGAACTTTTCAATAACAGCGCCTTTAGGTATTGGAAATATATATTGCCCTTCCAGACTTCTATCTGTAGGATTATAAAATTCCTGATCGATTTCAGTAAGCGCAGTTTTCTCTTTAATAGTTACCTTCACGCGGTGATACTTAACTTCCAGCGGGAAAGGTTCAGGGCTCACGCGTCTATCTGGCACTACAATGAAACCATCCGCGAAAATCAACACGCTAAAAAATAAAACTGCTGTGATAAATATTACATATTTTAACTTTTTCATTTTTGCCTCCATGAAAAAAAATCCGTGTTCATTGCAAACACGGATTTGGTTTTCTTATTTTCCAAAACTGTAATTTTTATTTTCCGCCTGTTCGCGGACTGCCCCAAGAACCGCTTCATCAAGTGTATTTTTTCCAGAAAGTTTCTGGCGTTCTTTCGCTACATATTTTTCTCTTTCTTCGGAAAGGGTTTTGATTTTCGCTTGAATTTCAACGCGTTTCTTTTCCATTTTATCTACATACTCTTTGCGCTGCTTGGCATTCATGCCTTTCATTTCTGCCGGAAGTTCACTGTCTTTCATGTCGTCAAGTTTAACTTCATTTTCTTTTACCGCATCTACAATGTCCCAATTGGAATTTTTATATTGAACTGATGCTTTAGCCATTGATCTTTGAACTGCAACTTCACTGCTGACTCCTGACGCGTTACTGTCCTGTTTTTCCTGTCGTTTTTTTGCTTCAGCGCCGGCAGCTCCAAAAGCGATGTAAGTTGAATTTAGTTCCTGACCAAGTTTTGAAATAGCGTCGTCCTGCGGAGCTGAAATATATACAACTTCTTCGTTCTGATCGATTGAAAGATATTTACCGTCACCAATGTCCGCCCCGTCCTTCCAGTTTGAACTGACGCCTTCTTGCGCGTTGCCGCAAAATATTGTGTTTACAATTATGCCTTTGCCGATTGACTTCTTAACAGATTTTTTATAATCAACTGAACCCTGCGTGAACGGTTCATTACCAGCGATGAAAATCATCTTCAAATCATTGTTATTTTTGCTCCAGTTTAAAGACTGTACCGCGCGGTCAATTACTTCTCCGCAAAATTCTTCGCCGCCGTTTGTTGTGAGCTTGAAAAGCTCTTCGGATATTTTATCAAGGTCAGTTGTTAATGGAACAACATTTCTGATATAGCCTTCGCGGGATTCATTCGAATCGTTTCCGTATTCAAACAACGCAACCTGAAGTTCAGGAACTTTTCCGTTTTTTTTCGCAACCGCAAGTTCATTGACTATTTTCCAAAGCTGGCTTTTCGCCTGATTTATCAATCCATCCATGCTGCCGCTTGTATCGAGCAGAATCGCCATCTGAATGACATCTTTCTGCTGCGCCTGAGCTTTTTGTACCGTCTGACAGATAAACATTAGAGCCAAAACCGTTACTGCGAGAGTTTTTATTCTTTTCATAATTTTCTCCAAATTTTTAAGATTTATTATTTGGACAGGGATTTTTCAATCCGGTTCTGATTTTTTATTAAAAAATGTGTTTTTTTACCACGGATAAATACAGATAAATACAGATGAATACAGATAGATGAAAGATAAAAGATAAAAGATAAAAGATAAAAGATAAAAGTGGAAAGTACAAAGTTGAGAGTGATAATTCCAAATTCAACATTCAAAATTCAAAATTGCTTTTCTGAGGGTGATTACGTTTTTTTGCCACAGATGAATACGGATAAATACAGATAGATGAAAGTTACAAGATAAAAGTACAAAGTTGACGGTGATTACGAGTTTTAACCGCCCGCTTCGCTCGATGGACGCAGATAGACGCAGATGATAA
>JBFZEW010000133.1:0-2641 GCA_041306665.1 Spirochaetota bacterium
ATCCTTATCGTTTGCGTCAATATCTGCCGCCCACTCTATCATATTGCCGCCGCCAAGATCAATTCCATAATGATTAAACTGAGGATGATAACCGATCTTTTCGCGGTACTCCACAGTAAAATGTTTAAATGAATCGTTTAATTTCATGCCGCTTCGATTTTCAAAAGATATTGACCCGATTTCAAAATTCATTTTAATCATTTTATTTTCTGCATTATAAACAAAATTTCCAGACGGCAATTTTTCCGGATTGAGACCTGCTGCCAAAAAATCATCGGCAGTAAATTCAAATGCTAAATCAGCCAGGCCTGAACTAAAATCAGTATTCCATAATAGTTTTTCATTTCCAGGGGATTTTAATATCCATACTTTATCAGCTTCTGATAAAACTATGCTACTTTGAATTTTATCAGTCAGACTGTTGAATGATTTTACCGACGAGGCTGCGACAACATCGGTTTTTTGACATGACATTAGGAAAGAAACTAATAGAAAAAGCAACATGCTAATTATTTGACTTTTCATTTTATCCTCACTATTTTTTTCCAGTATTAAAATTTTTAAGACGCAGCGCATTTGTTACGACTGACACGGAGCTCATTGACATTGCAGCTGCTGCGAAAATGGGATTAAGACCCGGGCCATTAAATAAAATGAGCAGTCCAGCCGCTATTGGAATGCCGATTATGTTGTATATGAACGCAAAAAATAAATTCTGTTTAATATTTGTAATCGTTTTTCTGCTTAACTGAATCGCTGCTGCGACATCGATTAAATCATTTTTCATGAGCACAATGTCAGCCGATTCTATCGCAACATCAGTGCCGGACGCAAGCGCAATACCGACATTCGCCTGCGCGAGAGCAGGAGCGTCGTTAATTCCATCACCGACCATCGCGACTATCGCGGAATTCTCCTGGAGTTTTTTAATTTCCGCGGATTTGCCTGACGGCAGAATTTCAGATAAAACAACATCTATTCCAGCCTGACGCGCGATTGCCGACGCAGTCTGCGCGTTGTCTCCCGTAATCATAACGACTTTAATTCCCATATTTTTAAGCTTCAGAACAGCCTCGGCGCTTGTTTTTTTAATTACATCAGCAACAGCTATTATCCCAGCGGAGGAATCATCAATTGACACGAACATTAAAGTTTTACCTTGCGAAGAAAGCTTATCCGCCTGAATCTGAAACATTGACAAATCAATTTTAGCGGCTTCGAAAAACTTACTGTTTCCGACTTTTATCCTTTTCCCGTCAACAACAGCATCAATGCCATGCCCCGGTACAGCCAAAAAATCATGAGCATATTTAAATGAAATTTTATTTTCTCCGGCATGCTTGATTACCGCGTCAGCAAGAGGATGTTCAGATCCTTTCTCCGCAGAAGCAGCGAATGAAATCAGTTCATCCTCGCTTGCGATATTTTGAATAACGACATCGGTCACCCTCGGCTGACCTTCAGTAACAGTCCCGGTTTTATCCATTACGACAACTTGAACTTTATGCGCGGTTTCAAGCGCTTCTCCGCCCTTGATTAAAATTCCTTTTTCCGCTCCTCTTCCGGTTCCAACCATGATTGCAGTCGGGGTTGCCAGACCCAAAGCGCACGGACAAGCGATAACAAGCACTGAAACGAATATTTTCATTGAAAAAATCATCCCATGGCCAGTAAAAAACCATGCTGAAAAAGCAACGCCAGCGATTAAAATAACCGCCGGAACGAAATATCCCGAAACAACATCGGCCATTTGAGCAATAGGAGCTTTCGAAGACTGCGCATCTTCAATTAATTTTATTATTCCGGCAAGAACAGTATTTTTACCGACTCTTGTCACCTTAAATTGAATTGCTCCGTTTTTATTCACTGAAGCTCCGGTTACGGCATCACCCTGTTTTTTGAAGACAGGCATGCTCTCTCCGGTAAGCATTGATTCATCAATGGAAGTTGCTCCATCCACAACAATGCCGTCAACAGGAATTATGCCGCCGGGCCTGACGAACAGAATATCTCCCGGCTCAACTTCATCGACAGAAATTTCAATCTCACCGCCGGGAGTCATCAGAATCGCGGTTTTCGGGGCGAGACCCATCAATTTTTTTATCGCGTCGGATGTTCTTCCTTTGGACATTGCTTCCAGAGATTTACCGAAAAGAATCAGAGTAATGATGACACCGGAAGTCTCAAAATAAAGTTCATTAACGGAATTGAAATTCCCGTAAGCAATCATGATTGTTGAATAAACGCTGTACGCGAATGCCGCTGAAGTACCTATCGCGATCAATGAATCCATGTTTGGACTCAAACGAAACAGCGATTTAAAACCATTTGTAAAAAATTTATAACCGGCTGCGATTACCGGAATGACAAGAGCAAGCTGAATGAGAGCGAAATCAAGAGGATAATTCATTGGAAAAATTCTGTCAGGAAATGGAAGCACGAACCACGCGATATATTCAGGCAGCATCGGAACCATCGCGATATACAGCAGAGGAATTGAAAAAAACGCGGCAATAAAAAGTTTCATTCGAAGAACTTTCAGCTCACGCTGTTTTTTTTTCCTGTCACCGTCGGAAATTTCAGACCCCGAAATATCGATAGCAGAATAACCCGCGTTTGTAATCGCTTTTTTAATTGCAGT
>JBFZEW010000134.1:0-3818 GCA_041306665.1 Spirochaetota bacterium
TTCAATTTATTCAGTAAAATAATTAACAATTATTAGTGTATTATTGGCCATTTATTTTACTTTTAAGTCTTCTAAGAAACAAAACACATAGGACAGGTTCACGGAACGGATTTTGCCACAGTTGAATACAGATAAATACAGATGGTTAACAGATCAATTAATAACTAACAATGAAAAATGAATAATATTTGAATATATTAATTAATTTATTTTTTACTATTCACTTTTCATTATTAATTATTCATTGCCGTTATTATTCATTGCATTTAACCGCCCGGGAATATACTCCGGCATGCTTAGACAGGAGGACAAGCCTGCGCCAGCACAGGCGCAAACAATTCTCTGCTTTGAAAGCAGTAAAGTGTTTCTTTCAGCATTGTCATGCCGAAGGCCTGTCATTCGCTTCTAACCGCCCCCGCATGCTGAGTCAGGATGACGAAGCACACACAAATTCACACTCAGGATGATCCCCGGTTTGTGATAGCCATTCGCTTTTTACTTTTTACTTGTTCCTTTTGACTTTTTCCTTGTTCCTTGTTACTATCAATACTGCATTGAATCAATGAGATATTCAGCCATATCCGCATCAGCGTCTTTTGAATTCTTAACATAACTTTCCGCGATTGTTATGATTGTATCGTAAAAAAAAGTTAAATGCGGAATGTAAAATTCACGTTTAAGATTATTTGCAACGGGAAAAGCGGTCGTGTTTTTCACATCAGACATCTTTTTATCTTTGAGGTAAACTATTCCGCTATCAGTATGCGAAAAAACAATGTCTGAAGTATCATCAGTTGAAGGAGACGGATCAATTATTTTTATTGAAATGCTTTTAGATTCAGCATAATTTTTTTCAAGAATTTCAGATTCAAATTTAGTAACAGAATCACCGGAAATGTAAAGTTTAAGGTTTCTCTTCCTGACACCTACGATTTCACCAGTGAAATAATCACGGATATACGCATGTTTTTCAAGGAGAATATAATCATCCCCCTTAATTAAACTTGTCTGATAGGGCATTGCTCCGAGTTTTCCGGCTTCTTTAAGTTTATATTTTTTAATGACATCCGCTATCTTGACAGAAAATGATTTAATCTGTGCGTCAAGATTCTGTGATTCTTTGTTCAGTTTATCCGACTTTAATGAATCAGTTTCTGCAGCAGATTGAGCAAAAACAGATGCCTGAAACACCAAAAGTAACGACACAAGTATTAAAAAAGGTTTCTTCATTTTTCCTCCGGAAATTGAATAATATTTCATATATAATCTATTCTAATGGTATTTACAATTATTTTATTAAATTGTCAATTAATTGTTTACAATATTTCAAATTTATTTCATTTGATATTACATGAAAAAAGTATTAATTATTGATCCGACAGACTATCTTTCCGTCCTAAACAGTTATTTTTGCGACAATTTTGAGGTAGAAACAGCAGCAACAGCATTCGATGCATCTGTAATTCTCGATTCAGAGGATATAGACCTGGTAATCTCAGAAGTTAATCTTCCAGGTGATAATTCATTTGAACTTTATTACTATATTAAGAACAATTTTCCGGCAATTCCTATTATCATGCTTACTGCAGAACCTATTGACGGTTTTTTCGATAAAATATTTTCAGAAGGAATCGGTAATGTTTTAGCAAAACCTGTAAATAAACATGAAATTCTTAATCTCACAGCGAAATTGACCTGTGAAAACGATATTTTTGATGTTAAAAATTTCCTTCCCGAAATAAAATCTGTAAAAAGACTTAAAATCACAAAATCAAAACTGATTCAGCCCACAGTAAATAAGATTATTGAAATTATAGAGGAATGGAATTTCAAAGTTTCAGAAAGAAAAATTTTAAATCTTATTTTAAATGAAATAATAATTAATGCTGTTTACCACGCGCACGGTTTTTCAGAAGAGAAATTGACGCGAACTCCGGTTGAACTTCCGGAAAATACATTTGTTCAGGTTGATGTATTTTATAATACTGACGCATATGCAATTTCCATTACTGATTATAATGGAATTTTAACTAAAGAAACTATTCTTAAAAGCATGTACAATGTGGTTCTTGAACGCAGAATTATCGAGGAAGCTTTCATTACCGGAGAGGACATTTCGGATAAAATGTCCGAATCTGGGCGTGGAATTGATCTTGTACGCCAGCTTGCGGGAGAATATTATTTTATTCTTGATCGCGGGAAAAAAACTGAAATAATTCTGATTTTTCAAAAAGAAAAAAAATTAAGCAACGGACTGAGCTCATTGAAAATAATTGAAAATGCAAACGCGTAAATACATATTATAACATGAAAAAAATAACTGCATCATTAACACTGCTGAGAGAAGAGTTTACCAACACATGGACTTTACTAAACGACACTGCTCTTTATCTTCAGAAGGCAGGTCTTTTTAATGAATATGAAATCATGCTCCGAAAATGGAGACTTTATCTTCAAAAAGAACATCACGATGTGAATAAATATGTAAACATTAAAAAGGAGATTATTAAACTGAGAACTCAGCTGAGGCTTGAAGGTCATGATCTCATGTTAGGCAATCTAGACATTGTATTGAAGGGATTTAAAAGCGATGACGCTCAGAAATTCGGATTCAAACGCGCCATACTTTATTTTGACCACAACAATATTTTATATTCCAGCGGCAGTGCCAATCACAATGACCTCATCCATGAATTTCAAAATACCAGCAAAACCAAAAGCATCAATTACAGCTTCATTCACAGCATATGGTTCCGCTGGAACAGAAACACTCTTGAAATCGCGGGTGCCGACTCTGAATCCGCCGAAGACTACGAAAAATTGAAAAACTTTATTCTTAAAAATAAAATGTTTGTCTTGAAAAAATTAAAAAACTTGAGTTAACTGATCATCTTTTACAGATTATTTAATTTACAGGGTTACTTTCTTTGAAAAAAATAAAATTCATCACTGACGCGTATTGCGGACTTTATTGCGGAGCATGTCCTTTGTTTCTTTCAACAAAAAACAATGTTGACTCTGAAAAACAAGCACGGGCATGTCACGGCTGTAAATCTGAACAAGTCGGTCCAGGATGATGCTCAACATGCGTGTTAAAAAAATGCGCGAAAGAAAAAAATCTGGAATTCTGCTTCCAATGCAATGATTTCCCATGCAAAGATCTCGAAAGTTTTAAAAATGACAAACAGTATCCTTATCACGGCGAAATTTACACGCATTTAAAAAGCATCGAAAAATCAGGAAAGGATTCATGGATTGCCGAAATGAAAAAACACTGGAGCTGCCCTTCCTGCAAGACAGAATTTAACTGGTGGAATGAAACGTGCCCTTTCTGCGGCGGAAAAACCAGCGGCTATAATAATCCAAATGTTTAATCTCAAAATTTATTTTAACGATGCAAAGAAACATCATAAATTTCATTTTTGATTTTTCATAATTAAATTCTTTGAAAATCAAAAAACCAGACTCCCCTTATCATCCCATTTTGAATAGAGTTTGCAGTTTTCACGCAATATCAGATATTTCATTATGTCATTGTCTCCCGTGCTCATGCAGTCATCATCAACGACTGTGCTTATTTCATTTACAGAATATTTCATAGCCCCGAATTCAAGTTTTTCAAGCTTCCGTCCGTTTGAAGCAATAAATGCTTTAATATCTTTTATCAGGCTGTCATCTGCCTTATGCTTTGAAATCCATAAATCCTGTGGAGTGTCCAATCCAGATGAATACAAAATTCTGAAAGTAACCTGGTTGCTTCCAAGACTTTTGATTCTGTCAAATAACTCAGCTGCAGTGAACTTATTGAACGCATCTGT
>JBFZEW010000135.1:0-4427 GCA_041306665.1 Spirochaetota bacterium
TTTGACAAAATTGTCCGAAATCAACTGCAAGTTTATCCTGATTTTTTCTTTTAAGCTCATTCCGGATAATTGACGCGATCTCATTGGCATCAACCGGTTTCCGAATGAAATCAATAGCGCCATATCTTAAAGCTTTGACAACGTCTTCAATATTACCCTGACCCATGAGAAGAACCGGAACAGAATTGTCGCTGGAACTTATGTGGCGCAATAGTTCAATACCGTCCATCTTTCTGAGTTTAATTTCAGTAATGATGAAATCGCATCTTTCATTTTTGTTTTTTAAAAGAAACAGAGCGTCTTCAGCTTTATCAAGAGAAATAACGTTATAGCCGAATTTACTCAATTTTTTTCTGAGAGTATATCGCGTCATTTCATCGTCATCAACAATGACAATTACAGGCTGTTGAGTGTTATCAGTCAATGTGAACCGCCTTCATGATGTTATATGCTCCTTATAGATGAAATTCACTTGTACAATAGAAAATAAATGGTACTAAAATAATGAATATTTTATCAGTTTTAGTATTTTTATTCAGCGGTCAACAAAAATTTGTTTTTGATGAATATGGAAATATTTCATAAATATGGAATTTTTTTTTACATTTTATTCTGTTTTTTCGTTATATAAGTAAGGACATTAGTAAAAGGAGATAATTATGTCAAAGGAGAAAAAGGCACATTCCACGTCATTGAATTCAAGCAAAATGATAAAATCTGATATTGAAAGAATCAGCAGTGAATTAGGGATTACCAGGTCAAAGCTAATTAAAGAAATTTTATGGTATTGCCTTGATAATCTTGATTTTGCGTTTTTTCTGTCTGGTTTGGCAAGGTATCAGAAAAAGTATGAGGAGTCAAATTGGAAATGTATCCGGTTAGATTTAAATGAGTTGGAGTGTGATTTGTTTCTGTTGTGCAGATTTAAATTTAGAATCAGTGTTAGTAAATTATTAGCTGTCGGGTTTGTTTTGTTTATTGAGGATGTTATTAATAAATTATCTGGAAATGAAGAAAAAAAAGCAAATGTTTCAAGTAGTTATACAGAAACGGTCGCTTTTTTTAAAGAAAAAGTAAAAGATGAGTTCTATTATTTCGTTAAAACGAAGAAAAACACAACATAACCGCGACCAGATACAAAAAATAAAACAGAAGCCTTCATTAGCACGCAGATTTAAAAAACCTTGCACTAAAAATATTATTCCCGCTTAAAACTTATTTTGTCAATAAAAAGTGTTTACAAAAATTATAAAAAAATGCTCAATTATCGGATTTTATAAAAATAGATAGCGGTGTGAAAAGTTAATGCGTAAATATCCGATTTTAATAATTGTACCGCATGGCGGAACTAAAATTCCAGCAGAGCTTGAAGAAATAGCTGCTGTCGAAGAATTTGAAGTTCTAATATCATCTGACACTTTTGCGAATGAAGTTTTTTCTTTTGAAAAAGAATGCTCGGCTGTTCTTAATAGTCACATTTCCAGGCTTTTTATAGATGTAAATAAATCGCCGCATGACCTTCCTCCAAAGAGCAATTTCGGTGTCATAAAAAAAGAAACATCTTACGGGAAAAATGTTTTTCAAGATAATTTTTTCCCCGATGAAATAGCTTCTTCAAATTTAATTAAACGTTATTATCAGCCGTTTCACGATGCGTTGAAAAAAATACTTTCAACTCAGGAAATCGAACTTATTCTGGAATGTCACACTTCTGTCG
This sequence comes from Spirochaetota bacterium, assembly GCA_041306665.1. Lineage (GTDB taxonomy): Bacteria > Spirochaetota > UBA4802 > UBA4802 > JAFGJZ01 > JAFGJZ01. Next base: position 1,718 of record JBFZEW010000135.1, read on the forward strand.
CTTCGGGTCCGCGATACAGTTCAGACGCGGATAAGCCGCGGCCGCTTATTAAAATTACTAATTCTTACGATAAGAAGGGAACTATTGTTGAAACTTCGCCGCCGATTTACGCGAAACTTCTTCTTGAAAATTTAAAAGAGAAATTTGACCGTGAGCAATGCGCGGACAAAAATCCTTTTCAAATAAGCGAAATTCCAAACCGTGGGCATATAGTGTCGCAATATTTTCAAAGAATTCCATGGCTGCGAATCGATGTTTCAAGAGCGCTTTTTTTTAATGATAAGTATTTCAACGCGGATTATATGAAGATTGATCAGATTCGGCTTTCTGAAATGAGAAAAAAGATATGGGACTCAATTGAAAAAACGCATAAAAAGATTTTTAAGTAATTTTGATTAAATCGTAAAAACATATTGCAAGGCTGTCTTTACCACTTCAGGATGAAACTGTCTGCCGCTTTGTTCTTTAATTATTTCCAGAACCTTGCTTTTTGGAAGAGGCTTGCGGTAAGACCTTTCAGTCGTCATTGCGTCATAGGCATCTGAAAGCTGAATAATATATGATTCAATCGGCACTTCCGATTTTTTCAATCCGTTCGGATATCCTGAGCCGTCATAGTATTCATGATGTGTCGCCACGATTTCTGCGACATCGTCAAACCCGCGTATATCATTTATTATTTTTTTTGACATTACAGGATGCTGTTTTATTATTTCAAATTCCTGCGGAGTTAGAGTCGTATTTTTGTTTAGTATCTCTTCGCGTATTCCTATCTTGCCGACATCGTGCAGAAGCGCCGACATTGACAGATTGTCCGTTGCTTTTTGTGAAAGATTCATTTTTTCGCCAATGCGCATGCTGAATTGCTGAACGCGTATTGCGTGACCTTTCGTGTAAATATCTTTAACTTCAATTGCCGTTACCAGAGCTTCAACTATTTCAAAGTATTTATTTGTTCTGGTTTTGTTTTCATATATGGTTTGAAAATATTGTGAAAAAAGCCGTGAAAAGAATTTAAGTATGCTTAACGAAAAATCATTGAAATCCGCTGAAAAATTTTCAAGTGAAAAAAGACCAATCGTTTCATTATGAACAATTATCGGGGAATATATGGAATAAAAATTTCTGTCGGTTCCGAGTTTATGAAGTATTTTCTTTTTGTCTTCGGAGAATGCGTCGTTCTCGCGAGATTCTATGTGCGCGCGGTAGGATTCGATTCTGTTATTGTTAAGACCTTCGAAGCCCTTGTAGGCGTTGTTAAGATTCAGTCCGAGTTTTTTTACGAGTTCAATGTCATAACCTTTGCATGCGAGAGGGACAAAAAATGTTCCCTGAAGTTCGAACAGAGTTCCTTTTTGCGCTTCCGGAATTAACTTAAATAAATGAAAAAAAGCTTTTTCGATAAATTCCTTTTTCCCAAGTTTGTCGGCGTCTTCGACTAAATCAAGTATGCTTTCAAACTTGGCGGTTAAAGATGAATCATGTCGATAAAAGAGATTTTTAAACATTTTAATTCCTTTGTTCGGGAATGATACAGAGTTCGATGAAAAAATCAATCATATTATGCGGGCTCCCTTGGAAATAGAGGATAATTTTTAATTTTAATCAAAGTTTTTTGTTTGTAATGTATTCGTAAGCGCTCATCGCGGCTGCTGCGCCATCACCGCATGCTGTTATTATCTGGCGCTTCGAGTTAGACCGGATATCGCCAGCGGCGAAAAATCCCGGCATTGTCGTTTCCATGTTTATGTTAACATTGATTTGTCCGAATTCATTTTTCAAATTATCAGGAAATTCTTTCGTGTTCGCGTCATATCCCACGAATATGAAAACACCGTCGATTTTAAGAATGCTTTTTGTTGCAGAACTATCCCGGCTTATAATGGATATTGACTCGACTTTTCCGGTTCCATTGATTTTTTCGACAGTTGTGTTCATTATCATTTCAATTTTACTGTTTTCCATTACTCTTTTCTGAAGAATTTGTTCGCCGCGGAATTCATCTCTTCTGTGTATGAGTAAAACTTTTGACGCGAATTTTGTTAAAAATACCGCATCTTCAAGAGCTGTGTTTCCACCTCCTACGACAGCGACTGTTTTGTCTCTGAAAAACGCGGCATCGCAAGTCGCGCAGTAAGACACTCCCTTTCCGGTAAATTCGGCTTCACCCGGCACGTTAAGCTTTCTATATGATGATCCTGTCGCTGCGATTACAGCTTTGCTCTCAATTATTTCCCCGTTTGATAACACAGTTTCGAAGATGCCTTTTGAGTTTTTTGTTACAGATGTAATATCAACGCTTTGAATGTCCGCGTTGAACCGTCTGAGCTGCTGTTCCATTCTGTCAACAAGGTCATATCCCATTACAGGGTTGATAAATCCCGGATAGTTTTCAACTTCTGAAGTGTTTAGAACCTGACCGCCGGGTGCGAATCTTTCCAGGATGACTAGATCAAGCCCTGACCGCATACCGTAAATTCCTGCCGTCATTCCTGCCGGTCCCGCGCCGATTATTACAAGTTCTTTCATCCGCAAACCTCTTCCATTGTCAAGTGCCAGTTTAAAAAATAAGATTGGATTTGTCAATAGAAAAACCATCGTAAAAACGTGATAATACGATATATAAAATTATTATTCCTTTAATATCAAAAAGAGTTTTTATAAAATCAATGTTAAAAAAAAGTGCCGTTACTGGCGCAAAAAATTCACT
>JBFZEW010000136.1:0-8819 GCA_041306665.1 Spirochaetota bacterium
TGACTGGTACGAAAACAGAACAGAACCCTTTCCCGCAGGTGATACTAAATGCGGAGAGCACAACAACCAGCACATTACGGCAAACAGAAAGGCTTTCGCGGCGTGGTACATTTTTGCACAGATCGCGGGATGGAACCCTCAGTAAATAAATTCCAGGAAACAAAGGACAAGTTCACGCAAAGGACAAATAGTGATCAACAAAGAGTAATCAGTTTGATAGCAATTATGTTGGAATCACACGAAACACACAAAGGGAGTTCAGATAAAAGGGAAAAGAGAATAAGTTTACCAAGTTAGTAAAGTTTTTACATATTTAACAGATTATGGATGCAGACAGTACACAATTTAAAATTCAGCATTCAAAATTATATTACAGATACAGATAAAAATACAATTAATAATGAAGAATATTTAAACCTCTGATTTGTTGAATTTTTACGGTTAAAATTACTGTTCAATTTTCATTATTAATTATTCACTGATTTAACTGCTCTGAAATAGAACTCGATCTTCGCGCACGCAGACGCAAAAATTTACTGCTTTAAAAGCAGCACAATGTTTCTTTCGTTATTGTCAAACCTAAGACGCATCATCTGCTTTAACATAAATGATACTTTTATTTCTTCCGGTTTCTTTTGCCTGATAAAGCGCCTGATCGGCGCGTGATATTAAGTCGGTCATATTTTTATCATTTTTATTCAGCTCTGTTATTCCAATACTGCAGGTAAATTGTATTCTATTACCCTGGTATACTATTAATAAACTTTCAACACCATTTCTAATTTTTTCAGAAACCTGTAAAGCAGATTCCTCATCAATCTGCGGCAGCAGAATACAGAATTCCTCTCCTCCATATCTTGCAACCATATCAGATTTACGAATTAAATTTTTCAGTAATTCCGCAAAGTCGATAATAACCTTATCGCCTGCAAGATGTCCGTAATTATCATTAATTTTTTTAAAAAAATCAATATCCAGAATTAAAAAAGATAATTTACTTTTATGTCTTACAGCAAGTTCAAATTCACGGGAAAATATCTCCATGAAACTTCTTCGATTATAAATACCGGTTAATGGATCCTGCATTGAAAGCTGATGCAGTTTGTCATTCATCAACATCAATTCTTTTGTTCTATCTTCAACTTTTTTGTCGAGAAATTCATTCATTGATTCCAGTTTTTTCCCGATTTTAACAATATTTATACTTAATAGAAATGCAAATGTAATCAATATTGAAGGGAATCCGATAAAGGTAAGATAAATATAATTATCAATTCTTAAAATATTATGAAAAAGCAGATCAAAAATAAGACAGAACATGAACGGGAAAAACCCGAACAAGACTAATTTTACAAATTCATTCTTTTTATGCAAATTATCAATCAATATTGTCAATGTCACAATTATACTATAAATAGAAAATATATTTGCAACTATTTTCCGCATCATAAAAAAAATTTTATAATCCGGAATCAACAACAATGCGAAAACAGGTAATAAAATAAAAATTAAATTTAACAGGCTGATTAAACGCTTTTTTTTGATTTTAAATATATCTAAAATCATATAAATACCGAATAATGCTGCAAAACCGATTGAACCAAAAACAACCTTTTGAAAAACAAGATAACTTATTTCCCCATATATACCGAAGGGCACTCTGGTTATAATAAAATTGGTCTGATAAATTATTGAAAAAACACACATAAAGGTATAATACAAATGAAACTTATCCTCTCTGCGCTGAAAAAATATCATCGCATTAAGAGCAGCAATAAAAATCAGTATTGATAGAACAATTATATTTATCCATGTTCTGAGAAAATCATAGAACACATATTTTTTGTTTATATTATATTCATCGCCAATTGAAAAATTCTTTGAAAAAGATCCTTCATGATAAACAAATATTTTTATATATATTTCATTCTGTATCTGCAGTATGTTTTGAGGAATGTTATATTTTCTAACAGAATTCCAGTCACTGAAATAATATGAATTTGAAATTTGTGCAATACCGGATTTTCCGAGATAAGTCCCATTTAAATATGTTTCATCTGTCGGATTAATCGGCGGAATAAAAATCGATAATTTGTCATCAGCTTTAGGGTAATAGGAAAATTCACCCTTTACCCAAATATATCCGACCCCACCTGGAACAAATTGCTCCAGTTTTGATAAATCAGGAAGAAATCTGTAATGATAACTCTGAGCATTTATAATTGAATCATTTTCATGAGCAAGCGCATATTCCCACTGCGGTGATATAGAGGATACATCTGCTAACAAAGAGTTAGCAGATAACAATAAAATTAAAATTATTAGCGATTTTTTTATCATAATATTTAATTCATATCATATGAAACATAATTATACCAGCAATATTTAAAGCTAATACAGGTATTAATCAAAGATTAATTATTATTTCAAATCAATATTATTCTTTTTGTATGAAAGCCATTGTTGATTTTTCGGATTTGCTTTAAATTCAACTTCCATTTCTGAATCTTTTGTCGGAAGAACTGTTCTCGACCAATCCCATTTATCATCTGCTAAAGGGACACAGGAAGACCGGACTTTACTGATTATGTTTACTACCCCCGGCTTTACTGTAAATTTTATTTCAGGATTTATTGCTCCATGGAAATACGTTTTACCTTCCGAAGGTAAATCAATTTCAAGCTTCCATCTCGTTATTGAATAAATACCTGGCTCAATATTATAAATAGTAAAATAACCATTTTGAGTAAATCCCATTAAAACCTTTCCTGTTTTAACATTTTCAACTCTAACAATATTGTTATTTAAATAAGTTCCTTTTCTAATCTGCCCAAACTCTTTTCCGATAAACACCTCAACGTAACCCATTAACATTGCAGAATTCTTATCTTTCGGTTGAGTTCCGGCGCATGCAAAAACTAAAATCGTTGCCAACATTACGACTAAACATCTTTTCATTAAATTCCTCATTATAATTATTTTTAGTAAAAATATTATATATGTTTATTATTTCAAGTGTTTTTTCTATAGACAGGTAAATTTATAACAACTATTGAGCCATTTCTTCCATGACATAAGTGTTTATAAAACCAGTTCTTACCATTATAAAAACCAATTGATTTATAATACTTCATAAATCGAATAATTCTTGAAAATCAGGAAAGAGCATGATATGTTGATTTTATATAGACTATAGACATTTAAAATTTTACAAAAGGGTTATTCAATGAGAAGAAAAATAATGAATATGATGTTTTCAATTATTTGTTTTTTAATGCTTTTTTTAATTTCTTTCCCAAACTCAATAATTGCTGATGATTCCATTTTACAATTTAAATCGGAACGAGTAATCAATGTCATTGAAAAAAATAATTCTTTCATTCAAATTGAAATCGCAATTAAAAAAACCGGGTATATTTATGGAAATCCGAAAGGCCCTGGTACCGGTAAAAATACTATCATTTCGGCAGTTTTGAATTCTGAAACTATAAAAGAACTTTATTTATCTCCATCGGAAAAATACTATCCCGAGTCTTCACCTGACTGGGTGAATATTTTTAAAAATAGTTTTTCCATTTTCATTCCAGTAAATTATGAAAGTCTTGAAAACGAAAACACACTTAGTCTTACCATAGACGCTCTTTATTGCACGGATAACAGCTGCACTCCTGTCAAAATTTCTGAAACCTTCAAAATCACAAAAGACGTTAAAAACTCCAGGCACCTGCTTGCTGTTTTACCTTCCGATGCTGTAAAAATAAACTCAGCATCGATTAATGAAAAAAAAACTGAAACTCAATTAAACATTGATTTTCAACCTATTGAACTTAAACAAAACAATATAACAGGATTATTTACTGCCATACTTTTCGGACTTCTTGCCGGATTATTTCTTAATTTCATGCCATGCGTATTGCCGGTTATTTCATTAAAAATTTTATCTTTCATGAAAAATTCAAATCAGGAATCAAGAAAAATTAAGTTTGCAGGATTATTTTTTACATTGGGAATTATCTCATCATTTCTTTTTCTATCAACATTAATCGCTTTCTTTGGACTTAATTGGGGTGCTATATTTCAAAGCAGTCAGTTTATAATAATTATTACTGCGATTATGTTTATCATGGCATTATCTCTCTTCGGCGTTTTTACATTAAGCATCCCGTCTTTCGCGATTAAAAGCATTTCAATAAAAACAGGCGGAATTTATTCTGAAGCATTTCTACATGGATTAATAGCAACACTGCTTGCGACCCCGTGCAGCGGTCCGTTTTTAGGCGCAACACTCGCATGGACGTTAACGCAGCCAATATTTATCATCTATTCTGTATTTATAAGTATCGCGATAGGAATGAGTTTCCCATATCTGCTTTTATCATTCAATCCTAAACTTCTCAAACACATTCCTAAACCAGGTCAATGGATGATTGACTTTGAAAAATTTATCGGAATTCTTGTAATCGCAGCCGTAATTTACTTTTTAAGTCTTCTTAACAGTAATATTTTAATTTCAGTTTTATGGACATTATTTTTTATTTACATCGCATTCAAGCAGTATGGGAAATTTGGAAATATAAATAATAATTCAAAAGTTCGCAGCATTTCTATAATAATGCTTATTATTATAATTGCGGCTGGATATTTTCTTCCGCCAAAACTCTTATCCATAAATCAAATGAATAAAAACGAAACCCAGCAGTATTCAGATAATCTGCTGCTGTCTATTCCAAAAAATGAAATTTATCTGATAAAATTCACTGCCGATTGGTGCATAAACTGCCGGGTACTTGACACTACATTATATAATACTGAAAAATTTCAAAGCTACATTATTGAAAACAATATTAAAGTTATTACCGCGGATCTGTCTGAAAATAATCCCGAAGCGGAAAGCTTAATGAATCAGCTTGGGAGTAAATCAATTCCATTCGCAGCAGTTTTCTCAAAAGACAATATAACATCACCGATTATTTTAAGGGATATATACTCCCTTAAAGATATAAAGAATGCAACCGGAAAAATAAAGAACAATAGACAAAATTTAAAAATTGAAACCCTGGAATTTTAATTTTATAATATTTTTAAAACAGCACCATTTCTTTATTTAATTACTTGATTTTTCAAACATCCAGTCACATATAAGACTATTAAAATACAGGAGAATTTTCATTTATGAAAAAAGTAATTTTACTTTACGCAGCTATTATATCCATTTCATTAATAAGCTGTAAAACCGCTTTCAAATCAGATAAATACTATGGAATTGAAACAAGCGGAAAAAATATCGTATTTTTAATTGATATATCAGGAAGCATGGAAGGAAAAAACGAAGGGAATGTAACAGATAAGCTCCGGGCTCAAGCAATCTCCAAAGCATCAAATACCACAAGAAATGTTCTTGGAAACAACATTGTTGGAAATCTTGCCGCTTCAAGCATTGACAAACAGGCTACAAAACTCGGCAGTGCCAAACGCGAATTAAAACCAGCAATAACAGGATTGTCGGAAAACACCAAATTTACAGTTGTTACTTTTTCAGACAAAGCGGAATTCTGGAAACCTGAACTTCAAATCGCTGACACTAAAACCAAAACACTCGGATATGCTTTCGTTGACCGCCTGGAGTCACAAGGGGGAACATCAGCATTAAAAGGACTGAATGCCGCATTTTCAGTTAAAGGTGTTGATACAATTTTCTTTCTTTCAGACGGCTATCCATCAGACGGTAATAAAGAATCAATACTAAAAGAAGTTGATAAACTTAACAAAAACAAAAAAGTAATTATCCACTCAATTGGACTTGGAGATGACAAAGACGAAGATTTCATGAAAGGTCTAGCAGCAGATAATAATGGTTTTTATAAAGAAGGATGACGTTATTGGTAATGCTGTTATATATACAGCATTACCTCACTCATTTACTGATTCAAGAAAAGAAATTGTAAACTTTACTCCATTACCAGGCGAAGATTCACACTCAATTGAGCCTTTTAATTCTTCAACTACAATGTTATAAACAATATTCATTCCAAGCCCGGTTCCGCCTTTACCGCGCTTGGTCGTAAAAAATGAATCAAAAACATGCTCCTTAACTTCTGGAGTCATACCGCATCCATTGTCCGCATAAATCAATGTAAACATACTGTTCTTTTTGAAACAACTAATACTTATTACACCTCTTTCAATATTTTCGAATCCATGAATTATTGAATTTATTGCTAAATTCGTAATTATCTGTGACAGCATGCCTGGATAGGAATTGATATATAAATTTTCTGAACACTCCACAAGAATGCTATGATTCGTCCTTCTAAGGCGCGGTTTAATACTCAAAAAAATTTCATCAATATATTGTTTCACATTAAAATTTCTGCAATGCTCATGCGTCTGATCTGCTGTGACGTTTTTAAAGCTACTGATTAATTCAGATGCTTTAATCATATTAATATCTATCATTTTAGCGGATTCCATAATAACGCTAATAATCTTTTCAAAATCCTGTTTTGTTACTGTATTATTTTTATATGAATCCATGAATTTATTTACTTTTGAAATCAAAAAAGACGAGGCTGTTCTGGCATTCCCCAAAGGAGTATTTATTTCATGCGAAATTCCGGCAATCATTGACCCTGCTGTCGAATATCTCTCAGCGACAAGCAGAAGATCTCTTGTTTCATGAAGTGCATCTATCGTATTCTGCAATTCAGTATTTTTTAAATTTAGCAGTTCATTCGCTTCGGCAAGTTCGGATGTTCTGACCTTAACCATCTGTTCTAATTCATCTGATCTGGCTAAAATGTCCTTGTTTTTTCTTTCAATATATCTTCTGTTGTTTTTTAAAAGTTTCCGCTCTTTTAAAATTAAATACATTAAAATGCTAATGAAGAAACTTAACGCGAACACAGAAACAATTAAAAGACCTTCTTTTTTATCAATGAGAATGCGTTTTGAATATTTTACTTTTAAAACAATGTTTGCAAGATTCAGAGCATATTCTTTTTGAAATTGCAAATTTTTCTCATCTTCATTCACGTGCAAGGATTTATATTTATCATCTGTTTCAAATGAATATTTATAATAAAAATCAATGCGAAGTTGATCATAAAAGGAATTCATAAAAGTCCACATTTTATTATCCGTGTAAAATGCTAAAACTCCTTTCAGATTATTGTAATGATCTGAGTCAGATGCTGAAGATTTATTGTAAATTGGAAGAATAAAAACAATTATGTCTTTAATAAAAAACATTGAAAATGAATTGTTTTTTTCAATTTGACTTGTCAAACCGGAAAATCGCAAATCTGAAGAAATATCATATACATTAACTTTGTTAACTGAACTTTCAGGATATTCATTTTGAAGAATTAAATAGTAATCCTTATTTTCTGGAAAATATTCTAATCCGTTTGCGTCTATAGAATAAATTTTCTTTGCGTTTTTCCCGGATACTTTTCTTTTTTCAAAATAACGTACTTCTTTTACATCTCTGACTTTATATGTCATTTTTGAAAAATAATCTATAAACTCTTTTTCAGTCACTTCTTCGGAAGCACTGTAAATTGCTGCTGCAGTTGAAAAAATAATAGATCCAATCTGGTTGTTTAAAGTAATTTTCCCATTAACACTTTCAACTTGTTTAATGTAAGTATTATATGCGGACAAGTAAACTACGTAGTATAAAATAATTCCAAAAACAAAAAAGACTAAAATGCCGATAAAAAATGAAATGCATTTTTCTTTTTTATAATATTTATAGGTTCTTTTTTTTCTAAAAAAATTCTTTATCATAACTCTATCTATTCATATTAAACCATTATTCTATTTAATTGATTAACAAAGCAACTATAATTCTATTTTTTTTAATAATTTAATATAAACATAATTTTCCAAATAAACGCAAAATTTTATTTCCTTAATTTTAAATATAATTATAATAGGTTTTAATTTTTAAAAAGATCCTAAAAAAGAAGGAATTTGGAATGAATTACCTTGAAAACATGAAACATACGGTTAATAGATATTTCGCTGTGCGGCATGGCGAAAGCGAGGCGAATATTGCAGGTATCATAATAAGCGATCCGGAAACAGGAATTAAAAAATATGGTTTAAGTGATAAAGGCAAAGACCAATCTGAAATCGCTGCTAAATCCATCCTGACTTTCTCAAATAAATTAATCATATATTCATCTGATTTTAAAAGAACAAGCGAAACCGCGGCAATTATTTGTCAAACACTCAACGCTCCTTTGGTAATTCATACTCCACTTCTAAGGGAAAGATTTTTTGGAAACTTTGAAGCTACATCCAACACCAATTATGAAAAAATCTGGCAAAAAGATGTTCTAAATCCTGATCACACAGAATGGAATAGTGAAAGCGTCAATTCAGTACTTGAAAGAACAACTCTCTGCGTAGATGAAATCGAAAAACGCTATTCCGGGAAAATTATATTGCTGGTATCGCACGGTGACGCGCTGCAGATTCTTCAAACAGCTTTTCAGAATGTAAATGCATCACAACATAGAAGTCTAAAGCATCTTGAAACGGCCGAAATCCGTGAATTTATTTTACATAAAGAATAATCTGAAAACTATGAAATCTAAATTTATCGCTATATTATTTTTTCTTTCTTTCGCTTTATTATCTGCAATAAAAATTTATCCGGTAGTTTTAAATAAACTTCAATTGTCCGACTATGCCAGAAATATGATTAAAGAAAATAAATTTAAATTTCACTCCGCACAGAAACCTGCCTATGTTCCTGATTATGAAACATGGACGGACGACAAAATATCTTTCTGCATTCTGGGACATTCAAC